>NZ_LYTG01000029.1:0-198060 GCF_001816105.1 Exiguobacterium sp. SH31 | reverse complement strand
AACAACTAAAAGATGGAAGCAAGTTGCGCTTGTCTGCCTGCTACTTCTTTCAAGTGTGCTGTGGATCCAACAAGAGAACGATGCCGATGCCGATACAGGACTTCTTCCTTCTGTCACAGGAGAACAGTTAACATTCAGCGGGATGGCGCTACGGTTTGATCCTGTAAATGGGCCTTACATTCATGCGAATGCGGCACATTATCCACTTGGATTCAAAGAAGCTTACATAGATCAGAACCGTGGCTATTTGACGGTCCGACGGGATCGTGTCGATTCGGTCGTTTCGATCATCGTCGACCCGGATGAAACGCTCACGGCACGAGGTATCACAATCGGCGCCTCGGGCGGCGGTGTCGTCACGAACCTGTATTTTTATCAAAATGGTCGACTCCTCAATCTAGCAGACCCGGTCGACTATGCGATTATCGCCGGGCCATTCTCGAACGCTTGGATGACGATCATCAGCCAACCGAAATAAGACAAAGCCTCCTCGCGCGCGAGGAGGCTTTGTCTTATTTTTGGGTCGCGTCTTGATAGCCGAATGCCTGAATGGTCAAACTGTCATTCAATTTCGCGTCGAGTTGCGACAACACAATCGTTTGTTTCGGGTCCCAGCCGGCGAGGTCGACCTCGTCCGAGCTGAGTCTTCCGCCCGCCCAGTAATTTTTATTGACTTGGAATTCATATCCGTACACGCGTTCGAGCCAGCGTTTGTCGCTCGAGCGGACCGCCAAGTATGAACTGGAACCGCGCATCCCTTTCACGACTTTGACTTCGAATGCAGGCGGTGCTTGATTGTAAGCGTCAAGTGTCTTGCTGCCGATGCGTACAAGTTCTTCTTGATCGATGTGACTATACTCACTATATGAAAGCCGACCCATTTCAACTTCATAGGTGAAGCCGTCAATCGTTGCGCCGTCAATCGTGACGACGCGGAACGTTCCGAGTCCATGAGGATGATCGTAGATGAAATAGTGTCCATCCTGTTCGTTTCGGGCAATCTCGGTTGAAATAACGTCAGGACCTTTGAATGTGATTGCCATCAAACCAAGTTCACCGATGAGGGCATTGACGGCGCGTTTATGGTAGATTGGATAGCTCCATGAGCCGTGGGGTTTGTTCTCGGTTTGAATTTGGATAAGATTGCTTTGATTGCTTAAAGCGACGAGCGGTTCACTGAACTGGTCGAACGTCAGGACGCGGTCAACAGTGCTAACGACGTACTGGACGTCGGCTTTCGTCGCGAAGAACATTTCGTTCGGACCGGCCGTTTCATTCGAAGCGAACGCCTTGACGTAATCATTTATATGGTTCGATGTGTGTGCAATGTTCAACTGTTTGAACAGTTGCGTGAGTTTAGTTGCGGTCACGTTTTGCAATGCCATAGCGACGGCTTTCTCATCCGTGCCCATCCGTTTACCTTGGAGGACGACGGCCGGTTTCGTCGAACCTAGTAATCCGTTCGGGCCGTCGAGAATGTGCGTCTTTGTTGGGGCAGAAACGGCTCGTACTTTAAATGTATTTGTGCCGCGCACGAGAATGTCAGCATGTTTTACGTTCAAAAAACCGATTTCTCCGTTGTACATGACCGGCAACTCGAACGAGTGTTGTGCCTTATTGATATCCCAACGCTCGATCGTTCCTTTGCCTTTCAGCGTAAAAGCGCCGTTACTGTGAAACTGTTGGACAGGTCCGTTCAGCGTCACGCTCAGCAATTCGTCTTCTGAAGGAGCGGAATAAGGTGAGCCGTTAAAGATGACTTGGCGAAGCGGTGCGGCCGTCGTCACGGTGACATGTCTTCCTGGCACCTGCAAACTATCGATTCGACCAGCGGCGTTGCGGTCAATCACGAACGGCTTGCTTACCGGGGCGAATTGGCCGAGGATTAATTTCTCGAATCCTACGAGTGTATTGTTTTTGATTTTTGGTTTCACGAGTGTGCTGCGGAGCGCGTCCGCATTTTGTTTAAACAGCGGCAACAGCGCCGGGTCGATCTTGACGCTCTTCCCATTGAGGCTGACGATGGCCGTCCCTTTATATGTCATCACCTCATTGTAGTCGAATTGTTTGATGGGCACTTCATCCGAGATGATTGAGGCAGTCGTGACGTATCCTTTCGTCTTCCCGGTTTGGACATACGCCCACGTGCTCGTCTTGCTGATGACGGTTAGGCGTGTGTTCGCCTTGAGCGTCTGGAGCGTTTTTGCACCGGACTTCGCAGAAGCTTTGAGATGGGTCGATTGCACCGTCTTATAGGGCGGAGTCGCCGCGTCCGCGTGTTGGACACTAAAGATGAATAATAATGTGAGAACTAGAGCTGATATTGGTTTATACATAATAAGCCTCCCTTTCTTCACCCATTATATAGAAGTAGAAATTAGTTAATGGCATCAATTAACAAATTACGGGAAACGTTTTTTATGGAAATTGTAAAAAGTTTAAAATTCTTCAATTCGTGATTGTTGAATAGGAGGATATCCGTTACTCTAGAACTAGAGCGAATCGTACATAATGAGGGAAGAATTGGGCGACTTTGGGGTAAAAACGGATAGATTCGAGTCGAACGATGTAAGCGCTTACCTTTGTTTTGTGCTGTTTGCGAAAACTGAAAGGGGAATTGTTTATGCGACAGAAAACATCACGGAGGCTTTACACTGCACTCGCGGTAGCGGCCGTCTCGGCAGCATCGATCACACCGGCGGCGGTTGAAGCCGCACCGAAAGCGGCGGACGTCAAGTTAGGCGCGGCCTACGTTACGGGAGGAGATCTCGACAGCGCGTTGGATGCTACATATAAAGGGGCGCCGATCCAATGGTACAAGTCGAGCGTCAACTTGCATAAACTCGGGAAATTCCAAACGGCACGAGGGATTGTCAAAGGGAAAGGCATGATCGTCGAGAAACGCGTCCGCGTCCTCGATTATCCGATGGCAATTGTAGCACCGAAAGAGCCGCTCGTCTTCAAGCAAGGCAAACCGGCAACGGGAATTTTGAAGCAGCACGTTGAGTTTGTCAGCGGCACATACGAAAAACCGGTTCGTTGGAGTGGAATCGACACGAGCGAAGTCGGCGAATTCGTCGCGACGGCTACGTACACGAACCGTGGCAAGACAATCACACTCGAAGTACCTTACACCGTCGAAGGCTACAAGCTCTCGGTCATGCATACGAACGATACACACGCATCACTCCGCTATGCACCGAACCGTGCGACGGCAATCAAACAAGTCCGCGCTGAAAACCCGGATGCTCTGTTGATCGACGCTGGGGACGTCTTCTCAGGATCGCTTTACTTTAACGAGTTCAAAGGTCAAGCCGACCTTAAACTCATGAACTATATGAAATACGACTTGATGGTACCAGGTAACCACGAGTTCGACCTCGGGACAGAACAAGGCCATAAAGAACTTTCAAACTTTGTCCGCTACGCGAACTTCCCGTTCGTCAGCTCGAACGTCGACTACTCGGGCGACCAATACATGAAGAACTTGTATCGTGACGAGACGACAGAAAAAGCTTACAACGGTCGCCTTTATGAAGGTGTCATTAAAGTCGTCGACGGCAAGAAAGTCGGATTCTTCGGTTTGACGACAGAAGAGACTGCCGATATCGCGAGCCCGGGACCAATCCAGTTCCAAGACTATATCGAAGAGGCTGAAAAAGCGGTCGCAGCATTTGAAGCGATGGGCGTCAACCAAATCGTCGCGGTGTCGCACCTCGGGTATAACGACAACCCGAACGTCGACAACGACTTGTTACTCGCTGAAAACGTCGACGGCATCGATGTCATCATCGGCGGTCACACGCATACGCGTCTCAACGCACCGGTCGTCATCACAGAAGGCAAGACAGAGCCGACGGTCATCGTCCAAGCGTACCAATACAGTGAATTCCTCGGGACGCTCGACGTCGAATTTGACCATAGCGGAAAAGTCATCAGCCAAGCTGGTAAGTTGATCGACGTGAAAGTGCTTGAGCCGGACGCACGTGCGGTCGCACTCCTCGCACCGTTTAAAGAGGACGTCGACAAAATCAGCCTCGCGCCGATCGGTGTGACACTCACAGACGCATTGGTTAACCCGCGTCTATCTGACCCATCGCCTGTCAGTGTCCGTTCGAACGAGACGGCACTTGGTAACTTGATCGCTGACGGCATGCTCGCGAAAGCGAAAACGTTTGACGCGAACATCATCGCAGCGGTTCAAAACGGTGGTGGAATCCGTGCGGGCATCGATGCTGGCCCTGTCACGACAGGTGAAGTATTGACGACGCTTCCGTTCGGTAACACGCTCGCAGTCATGGAACTCTCAGGGGCAGAACTCCTCGCGGCGCTCGAGCGCAGCGTCAGTGTTTACCCGCTTGAAAACGGTGGATTCCTCCAAGTTTCAGGACTTAAAGTCGAGTTCGACAGTTCGAAACCTGCGAACGAACGCATCGTCAGCGTGACGTATAACAACGGCACAGAAGACGTAGCCATCGAAACAGGCGGCACGTACAAAATCGCAACAAACTTCTTCACAGCTCAAGGCGGCGACAACTACGCTGAGTTTGAAGCAGCGTTCAAAGCTGGACGCGTCACGGATCTCGGTTTCAGCGACTGGGAGAACTTGCGTGACCATATGATCAGCCTCGGTGAAATCACACCGACGGTTGAAGGACGTATCGTCGACGTAAACGAATAAGCTTGATTGGTGTATCGGGACTATCCGATACACCTTTTTTGTGTCGTAATTTGTCGGAAATCGGCGCCTTGATTGGGCGAATTGCGACTGTCATACAACTCTGTTAATATACAGGAGGATATGCCTATTGATACTAGAGGAACGACTATGAGAAAAGGTGGAGCGAACGCATGGATGTGAAAACGACGCTGCGTGATGTGCAGGCGCACATTAAGTGGTTAAAAGATGAGAAAGAACGAATCAAAGGGAACGACAGAATCACCGGTGACGAGCTCGTCCTCATCGATGACTTGCCGTCTCTTTCAAGAAAAACCCAACAGCCTCATCTTGATGATGTATTAGGGGCGAAGCGGTTGCAGCAGCTTGAGATGGAGGTGGCGGCAGCGAAAAACCGTTTGCCGCGTGAACTACCGGCCCTCGTCGAATCGAACGGGAGCGGCTATTATGAAAAGACAGACGTACACATCGCCTTCGTCGGCCCGGTCCGGCGGGCGAACGAACTCGAACGCATCTGTCATACGCACCTCTTTGAGAACGTGTCTGGATTTTTAGAAATCACAGAGACCGAAAAGCTCGACTTTTTATTAATCTCGGCCGCGCTCGTCGAGGAAGAGCCGACGACGTTCCACCATATGGGCACGCCGCTCTCGCACTCACGCCACTGGCTCGAAAAATTGATCATTCAGGCGCGACGTAAAGAAGTGCCGGTCGTGTTCGAGACTACGCTCGATACGAACCATTTTGACCGGTTCTCGTCACTCGCGGCAAAGGCGGACTATATCTTTACATCGAACGAAGAACGGTTGAACGATTATATGGAAGAAGCCGGGCACGAACGCGTCTTCGTCATCCGTCCGGGCATCGACCCGATCCGCTTCAACCCGATCGGCATGTATGCGGGCCGGCACGAGACGGCGCTCGTCACGAACGCGTTCCCGGTTCACCGTTTCATGAACGACTTGACGATGCTCGCTGAAGGCGTGCGCGCCGCCAACAAACCGCTCCTCGTCTTACGGGAACGGCACGAGGCGTTCTTGTCGGAAGCCCCGCAAGAACTGCACGACGCGCTCGTCTTGGCAGATGAGACTGAAGCGGAACAGTTGAAACGGGCGAGTGACTGGATCCTTCACGTCAACGAAGTGAAAGGCAGCCCGACGATGACCGAGACGTCGATCTATGAGGCGCAAGCCCGAGGGAACCTCGTCATCACGAACTATAACGTGGCCGTCAACAACGACTTCCCGAACGCGTTCATCGCGACGAGCGCCCTCGACGCTAAAGGCATCCTCGAGATGTTCGAGTCGAAGGACGAACGGTACGAGCATCAATTGTTAGGGGTCCGTAACATCTTCTCGAACCATACGATGTATGATCGATTCAGTGAGATGTTGTTCGCGCTCGGCATCGATAAAAAAGTCCGTCGTCATGTCCTCGTCATCGGACGGGGAGACACAGCTAAGCTCGAGGCCCAGTTTGAGCGCCAGTCTTATCCATATAAACGATTCGTCGCCGAGACAGACTTGACGGAGGCGGACCTGCTTAGCGTCGACTACGTGACCGTGTTCGACAGCCGTCACATGTACCTCGACTATTACGTCGAAGACTTAATCAACGCCTTTAAATATACGGACTCGTCGTTCGTCACGAAACCGGCTGCCGGGCAAGTCGAGCACGACTTCGTCGATTGCTATACGGACGTCGCGCTCACCGTCTTTAAAGCGGCCGACGTTTCAATCGACCACCTGACAGGTAAAGAAACGTTATCAGGTAACGGCTATGTCATCGATCGGTTTGAACGGTTAGACGGAACAGACGAACTCGTCGAGAACGAGCCGGGTGCGTACAAACTGTCGATGATCGTCCCGATTTACAATAATGGACGCTACTTGTATAACAAGTGCTTCTCGAGTCTGCGCCGCAGCTCGATGTTTGACGAGATGGAAATTTGGCTCGTCGACGACGGGTCGACTGACAGTGAGACGGCGAGTTATATCGAGCGCCTCGTCCGCAAGTATCCGAACGTCTACACGTATGCCTTCAATGATGGTGGGAGCGGCAGCGCCTCACGTCCTCGTAACAAAGGCGTCGAACTCGCGACGACAAAGTTCATCGCGTTCCTCGACCCGGACAACGAGGCGGTCAACGACGGCTATGCCGAACTGTTCCGCATTATGGAGGACGACTCGCTCGACCTCGCCGTCGGCAGCATGTTAAAGCTCGCCTCGCGTGAAGCGATGATCGAGTTGAATGACCTTGAGCCGGACAGCGTGAAAATCCTCGACGACCCACGGGCTTACTTGCTCGAACATAACTTTAAAGTCCAAAGCATCCAGACGATGGTCATCCGTAAATCGTTCCTCGACGCGAATCACTTGGCGCAAGTCATCGGTGCGGTCGGACAAGATTCGCTCTTCTTCCAAGAGATGTTCTTGCGGGCGGAGCGCGTCGCTCTCGTCGACTTGACGATTCACGACTATTACGCGGCTGTTGCCGGTTCGACGGTGAATACGATCACGAAGAAATATTTCGATAAATGTGTCATCCGCGAGACGGCCCGGGCGAAAGCGTTCGCCCGTGAAGGCGTCCTAGACGCATATCGTGACTCACGTTTCGAATACTTCTTTGAGATGTGGTATTTAGTGTTCTTGCGCCGGAGCCGCCCGGAAGATTTCAACGACAACGTGGAGAAGCTCTACACGATCGTCGAACAATACCGTCCGCTCGAATTGACGCGTCCGCTCGTCAAACAGTTTGTGGAATTGCACGAAGCGGGCCAACAATCTGAATTGAAGCGTCTCTATTTCGACGCGTATTTGTGAGGTGACGGCATGAACAACGAAAACGAGTTCGAAAAAGAGATCGGGTTGTTAAAACAACGGCTCGAGCAACAACAGATAGAAATTCGCCGTCTAAAACACGATGAGCGGCTAGCACGTCAAAAATATCGCCGTCTCGTCCAAAAGTATGGCGAACTATTATATACGTTCGATTGGCTCATCAAAGCGTTCGAACAAAAAGAACAGACCGTGAAAGAATGGTCGCAGAAATATCAGGCGCTCGATCATCGCTATCGTCGTCTCGTCCACTCAAGGGCCGGGAAAGCGATTTTGAAAGTACAGGCGGCCGCAAAACGAATTAAAAAATAAACGGTGAGCGAAGTGGCAGTTGCTGTCACTTCGTTTCGCGGTTAAATCGGTTTACACGGAGGGCATCAGATGGATTGGCAGAAAAAAGCACGTCGCGCCGCCTATTTAGGGGTGCAACGGTCAAAACGTCTCGGGCGTAAAGTGCTCAAGAAGACGACTCAACAGACAGGACAGGCATGGCGTGAAGTCGCACCAAATTGGTATACGCGCTCGCCCCACGTCCATACAGAAGGGACAGACCTCGTGTTCACGAGTGACGAAACTGTCGTCTTGACGTATCGTCCTGACGGAAAGAGCGACGTCGTCGCAATCGAGAAGTTGCTAGAGGAAGGGACGAAGTCATTTATGGCGTCACTTCGCGTCAAACGACGCGATCGTCTCGCACCCGTGCTGCATCTTGAGGTGTATCGTAAAGGTGGCCGTAAGCGCCTCGTCACCTTGCATGATGGAGACAATGAAGAAGTCGTGCTCGGCGTAGGCGAACAAATTGTACGAGCTCATCTCGAAATTAATGGGACAGGCGCGTTCAGCATCATCGACATCCGCCTCGGTCAAGTACCGATTTGGCAAGGGGAAGGGCTCGCGGCGAACGTGGCGCTCGAGGCGTTCGATTTCGTTCGTCCGCTCACGGAAGAGACGCTCCAATCGATGACACCTGAGCGTGCCATCGCCCGCTTTGAGGACGGGATGCTCGTGGTCGAGGCAAGCGGCAACCAGTACGCCCATTACGGCGTCGGTGAGGCGGCGTTGCCGCACGTTGATACCGAGCGTGGCATCGATTTCCCAACCGGGGACATGGATGACGATTTGTACCGCTTCTATTTTAAAGGTGAGCCGAACGGGGCGGTAGACGCTTCACTGTTTATCGCGACGTATACGCAAGCAGGGCGTGACCGTCTCATCGAGGTGCCGCTCGGATTGAGCGGTATCGTCCGGATCGCGCCGTCGCACCGCTCAATCCGTTATTTCGTGCGGGTGAGCGGCCAAGGTAACTTGCGGGAGATGCACGTCGGCATGATCCGTGAGAAGAGCGTCCGTAAAGAGGACATATTCTCGCTCAAACCGTCGATGTGGACGATTCCGGCACCGGACGTGATCAAGTTGAAGGCACGGGACAATCAGCTCGTGATCGACTTGAAAGGGGAAGATGACAAGCGCCGGTACATCTCGTACGCAGAGATGAACAACAGCTTCAAAAAACTTCCGACCGAGTTCCCATACGAAGTGAAACCGAACTGCCGCTACCGCGTCACGGTCGACGGCGAGGCGGGGGAAGGGACGAACGTCGTCCTCTATCTCGTCGCCTATTCAGCGACCGAGCGCCAAATCATGCAACAAGTTCAAATCGGCAGCGAGAAAGTGTTCTACTTCGACCGTTCGATTCGCTTCTTGCGCTTCGCCCTCCGTGTTGACGGGAAAGGCGAGGCCCACGTCGACCGGATCCGAGTCGCCGAAGAGCTCGTCAGTGACGGGACGGAACATCCTGACTTTAAAGACGTGCGGGAGGCCCGGTTCTTCGCGCCGAAACCGCGCGAGCTCCACGAGTTGAAAGTCGCAGCCATCTTCGATGAGTTCACGATGGCGTCGTATGAGCCGGAATGCCAGCTCATCACGTTCACACCAGACGACTGGAAGTCGACGTTGCTCGATGAACAGCCGGACGTCTTGATCGTCGAATCGGCCTGGAAAGGGAACCGCGGGGCGTGGGAGAAGAAGATTGTCAAATACGGTACGAACACGTGGGAAGAGCTTGACGCCTTGCTCGCATGGTGCCGCGTCCAAAATATCCCGACCGTATTCTGGAACAAAGAAGACCCGATCCATTACGATCGCTTCATCGAGACGGCAAAACGGTTCGATTATGTCTATACGACCGACTTAAACCGTGTCGAGGACTATAAGCGCGACTGCGGCCACGACCGAGTCGATGCGTTACCGTTCGCGGCCCAGCCGAAAGAGCATAACCCGATCCGCCTACCAGGCACGCGGGAGCCGTATGCGAGCTTTGCCGGTTCGTATTACGCCAACCGTCACGAGTCGCGTAAAGCCGACATGGACCGCCTGTTCGCTGCGGCCGACAAGTACGGGCTCGTCATCTACGACCGCAACTATGCGATCAACCAGCGCGGCGAGAGCGACCAGCTCCAGTTCCCGGAACAGTTCCGTGATTCGATCCGCGGCAGCTTGAAGTATAATCAAATCGCGAAAGCGTATAAAGGCTTTAAAGTCATGTTGAACGTCAACTCGGTCAACGATTCGCCGACGATGTTCTCGCGCCGTGTGTTCGAAGGGCTCGCCTGTGCGACGCCGGTTGTCAGCACGCGCTCGATCGGTGTCGAGGCGATGCTTGGCGACTACGTCTTCCTTGACGATGGCGAGTCAGACCTAGATGAGACGTTCCGCCGCCTCATGACCGACGAAGCGTTCTATGAGGACGTCGCGATCGGCGGGATGCGCCACGTACTGACGTATCACACGTACACGCAGCGTCTCGCGAAGATCGCCCAAGACGTCGGTATCCCGTACCGCGTCGACAACCCGAACGTCGCTGTCTTGGCGTTCGTCCGCTCAAAACAAGAAGCGGAGCACGTCGTGAAACAGTTCGAGGCCCAAAAGTATGCGCATAAGAAACTGCTCATCTTCCTCGATAAGTTCGAGGATCATATCGACGTGTACAATACGTATAACACCGAGTCGATTTCGACGTTCATGCGCAGCTACCTCGACCACTATACGTCGCTTACCGAGATTTTGGACGCGTTCGACTGGGTCGCGCACCTTGACCCGGCCGACTACTACGGTCCCGACTATTTGGCCGACTATTTGCTCGCGGCCCGCTACGCGGACGCTGACATTTTGACGAAAGCCGACTATTATTCATATGAAGGAACGTTGCAAAAGCATGATCAAGACGAATCGTTCCGTTACGTGTTCGATGCGATCCCGTCGCGTTCGATGATCAACCCGGCGGCGCTTCGTTTCGACACAGTCGAAGCGGCGCTCCATCGTTTCGAGGCCGACGCGAGTTTACGTGACCTCGCGCGCTCGGGGAAACGTATCTTTAGTGTCGACCCGTATCAATATGTGAAAGGCGGCGTCTCGATCGATGAGGCGTCTCGACAGGAGGTAACACGATGAAGCAGCAGAAGCTTCGGATTTTAGTGTATGGGGATGTCAACTTGAACTTGATCGACGGATCGGCCATCTGGCTCACGTCGGTCGTCCACATGTTGAACCAAGACCCACATATCGAGGTCGACGTCTTATTGAAACGTTCGATCGTCAAACCGGAAGTGACGGCCTCGATTAAACAGCTCGACCGCGTCCGTTTCATCGATGTCTTCACGAAAGATTCGGGCAAGCAAGACGAGCCGTACTATGAGAAGAAAGTACTGCAACCAAATGAAGCGGCCCAGCTCATCCATGAGCTCGTCCAGACCCACAACTACGACATGGCGTTCATCCGCGGTTTCCAACTCGCCTACGAGCTCACGTCATATGAAGAGACGATGAAGAAGACGTGGACGTATATCACGGACTTCACGCATGATCAGTCCGAGGCGTCGCAAGAAGAGCTCGCTCGTCTCAAACAGATTGCCGGGCTTTCGGCCCGGATGCTCTGTCAGACGGCCGAGATGAAGCAATATTTTGAGACGTTCCTCGGGACGCCGCGCCCGTTCCTTATCCTTAACCCGATGATCTCGAACATGCGCGACGAGGAACCGACGTTCAAACGCCAACACAAGCGGCTCGTCTATACGGGCAAGTTCGCCCCGCTCTGGTATTCGTCGGAGATCCTTGACGCCTTTGAACGGTTGCGCGTGCGCATGCCGGACGTCGAGCTGAAAGTCGCCGGCGATAAGTTCAACCAGGATCCGAACAACCCGAACTTCCGTAAAGACGTGACCGCGCGTCTGCAGCATGACGAAGGCATCGATTGGCTGAAAGGGATTCCGCGCGCGGACGTCGAGACGTTGATCGCCTCGAGTGATATCGGTCTCTCGTGGCGCCACCCGGACCTTGACGCGAGCTTAGAGCTGTCGACGAAACTGCTTGAGTACGGTGCGCTCGGCAAGCCGGTCCTCTTGAACCGCAACCCGATGCACGAGTCGCTCCTCGGCTCGAGTTATCCGCTCTTCGTCAACTCGGAAGACGAGTTCGTCGACAAGGTCGAGCTCGCCTTCACCCATCCGGCGATCTACCGCGATGCGGCGACACGCCTCTACAATATGGCGAAGTACTATACGTTCTCGAACACGTACGCGCGCTTGCGCGATGCGATTTGGGAGATGCGTCCAACGACGATCTTGTTCGCCGGCCACGATTTGAAGTTCATCCGCATGTTCATGGAGCGCTTCGAGCAAAATCCGAGCTATCGTGTTATCGTCGATGAGTGGGAAGGGCATAAGATTCATGACGTCAATCACAGTAAGGCTTGTCTCGCCGAGGCGGACGTCATCTTCTGTGAATGGGGTCTCGGCAACGCCGTCTGGTATTCGAACCATAAACTGCCGCACCAACGCCTGATCGTCCGGATCCACCGGCAAGAGAAGGAGACGCCGTTCCCGACCGAATACAATCTCGACAATATCGACCGGATCATTCTCGTCTCACCGTACATGCTCGAGGAGGTGTCACGTCTCTTCCACATCCCACGGCACAAAATGACGATGATTTATAACGCGGTCGACGGGGCGAAGCTACAAAAACCAAAACAGACGGACGCGTTACCGTTCCACCTCGGCATGATCGGTATCAACCCGAAACTAAAACGTCCCGACCTCGCCCTCGACGTGTTAGAGAAGTTGCTCGAGCAGGACGACCGGTATCACTTATTCTTTAAAGGGCATCATCCGAGCGAAGTTTATTGGATCGCGAAACGGGAAGAAGAACGAACGTACTACGAGACGTTCCTCGCCCGGATCGAGGAAGCACCGCTCAAAGGGCACGTCCATTTTGACGGGCATGGCAACGACGTCGATGACTGGCTGCAAAAGATCGGCTTCGTCTTGTCGATGAGCGACCTCGAGAGTTTCCACTTGTCACCGGCCGAAGGAATGGCGTCAGGCACGTATCCGCTCATCCGTCATTGGACGGGCAGCGAGACGATCTACCCGGACGAACTGCTCGTCGATGAACCGCTCGCGATGGTCGACACGATTTTGTCATATAAAGATCAGCCGTCGCGCCTCGCCGAGGACGCAACGCCTTATCAACAGTACGCACTGAAGCACTTTGCCGTCGATCAGCTGTTTCCGAAGCTGGAACGGGTCGTGATTGGGGAAACACCGGCAACATTGTCATGAAAATGTAATTGCGTCCCTGATTTGTTCAAGAGTATAATGAGTATTGTTTTATTATCGATTATGAACTAAACTGATGGGCATGCGCTTCAACAGAAAAGCATCAGAAACATTTGGAGGTTACTACACAATGAAAGTATGTACAGTAGGTCTTGGATATATTGGATTACCGACTTCGGCCGTATTCGCCAACTATGGCGTCGACGTCGTCGGCGTTGATATTTCGCAACACGTCGTTGATAAATTGAACCGTGGCGAAATCCACATCGAAGAGCCAGGTCTTGGCGAAATGGTGGCGGACGTCGTCGCTAAAGGCAAGTTCCGGGCGTCACTCACGCCAGAGAAAGCAGACGCGTTCATCATCGCGGTACCAACACCGAACAACGATGACGAGCACAAGTCATGTGACCTCACGTACGTATTGGATGCGACACGTAAAGTATTGCCGTTCGTCGAGAAAGGCAACGTCATCATCGTCGAGTCGACGATTGCGCCACGCACGATGGACGATTTCGTGAAGCCACTCGTCGAAGAAGCTGGATTCGTCGTCGGCGAAGACATCTTCCTCGTTCACTGCCCAGAGCGCGTCTTGCCTGGTCAAATCTTGCATGAGCTCGTCCACAACAACCGTATCGTCGGTGGGATCACGCCGGCTTGTGCTGAAGCAGGCGCTCGCGTCTACGGCACGTTCGTTGAAGGCGAAATCGTCAAGACGGATGCGAAGACGGCAGAAATGTCTAAATTGATGGAAAACACGTTCCGTGACGTGAACATCGCGCTCGCGAACGAACTCGCAAAAGTTTGTAACGACCTCGACATTAACGTTCTTGACGTCATCGAGATGGCGAACAAACACCCGCGTGTCAACCTTCATAGCCCGGGTCCAGGTGTCGGTGGACACTGTCTCGCGGTTGACCCGTACTTCATCGTCGCGAAGTCACCGGACCTCGCGAAAATCATCAACTTGTCACGTGAGACGAACGTCTCGATGCCGGCTTACGTCGCAGATAACGTCCAGAAGTTGACGGACGGAATCGAAGCGCCAAAAGTGGCGGTCTTCGGTGTGACATACAAAGGGAACGTCGACGACATGCGCGAAAGCCCAGCGGTCGACATCTGTGAAATCTTGCTTGACCGTGGCGTCAACATCTCTGTCCATGACGGACACGTTGAAAAGTCGACATCAAGCCGCTTTGACCTCGTGTCAAAAGAAGAAGCGCTTCAAGATGCGGACCTCGTCCTCGTCCTCGTCGACCACAACGAATTTAAAACACTCGACTTCGCAGAACTCAACTCGACAATGCGTCGTCCGATGATTTTCGATACACGCAACATCGTGAAACCTGCGGGCGAAGATGTGACGGTCGTGAACTACGGAAATCTCTATAAATACACAAAGGAAACGAATCTCGTTCTTTGATTCTGGTGAATGAACATGTTTAAATCCGCGAAAGCTATCTTTACAGAGCTGAAGTCGAGCATGTACTTGATCTTCCGTCTCGCAACTTATGAGACGAGAAGTAACAACTCGATGCAGTACCTCGGATTTTTATGGGAGTTCGTCACACCGTTATTGCAGATTGGAGTTTACTGGTTCGTATTTGGATTTGGTATTCGAAGCGGCAGGCCGATTGATGGCGTGCCGTTTCTGCCATGGCTCGTCGCCGGGATCGTCGTTTGGTTCTTTATCGCCTCGGCCATCACCTCTACGGCCCGTTCGGTCTATTCGAAGATCGGTATGGTCTCCAAAATGAGCTTCCCAATCTCGACAATTCCCGCATACGTCTTACTCGCGCTATTCTACCGTCACGTAGCGTTAGTCGGCGTGTCATTCATTTTGATGTGGGCGTTCGGGTATCCGATGGGACTGCACTCGCTCTGGTTTATTTATTTGGCAATCAGCGCACTCGCGCTTCTCTATTCACTTGCACTCATCACGTCCGCTCTCACGACAATCGTCCGCGACTTGCAGAATTTACTGCAATCGATGATGCGGATGTTGATGTATTTGACACCGATTTTCTGGGTACCACCGGCGAATCTCGCGAATCTCCTTCAAATCAACCCGCTTTACTATTTGGTTGAGGGATATCGGTCGATGTTCCTTGGGTCTGACTGGTTAGCAAATAACTGGGCTTACGGCCTCTATTATTGGGCCATCGTCATCGTTCTCTTCTTCGTCGGGTCGATGATTCACTTACGTTTCCGTCGACACTTCATCGATTACATTTGAGGAGGACATTATGTACCAGGTTAAGTTTGAAAATGTCTCGAAACGATATACGTTGTACAATAAACCGATCGACAAGTTGAAAGAGATTTTCTTCAGCAAAGCGGCCGGCAAACAGTTCTACGCACTCCGTAACGTCACCTTCGAAGTGCCGCCCGGTGAAGTCGTCGGGATTATCGGCATCAACGGGTCAGGGAAGTCGACGATGTCGAACTTGCTTGCCGATGTGATGCCGCCGACCCACGGGAAGATCCAGTTGCACGGCAAGACGGCTTTAATTGCAATTTCGTCCGGCTTGAATGGCAACTTGACGGGGCTTGAGAACATCGAGTTAAAAGGGCTCATGCTCGGCATGACAAAACAAGAAATTATTGATTTGACGCCTGCGATCATCGAGTTCGCCGATATAGGTGACTTTATCACGCAACCGGTCAAAACGTACTCGAGCGGGATGAAGTCGCGCCTTGGCTTTGCCATCTCGATCAACGTCAACCCTGATATCCTCGTCATCGATGAGGCGCTTTCGGTCGGTGACCAAACGTTTGCCGACAAGTGCTTGGCCAAGATGAACGAGTTCAAGAAGCAAGGGAAGACGATTTTCTTCATCAGCCACTCGGTCTCGCAAGTCCGCCAATTTTGTTCGCTCGGTCTTTGGCTCGAGTTTGGCGAAGTACGCGAGTACGGACCGGTCAACGAAGTGCTCAGTGAATATAACAAGTTTTTGAAATGGTTCCGCAGCCTCTCTAAAGAGCAGCAGGACAGCTTTAAAGCTGACAAGCTGAAGCGCCGGACGACGGTCGTCAATGAGACCGAACTCGGAGAGACCTACATCTTGCCGGCCCATTCAGAAGAAGTGTTGAAGAATCATCAAGCAGTCTCGATGTCGAGCTGACGAGGTGAATCCGAGAGGAGGAAGCACGTCCGCTTGAGGACCGTGCAAAACGACCTATGAAAAAAGTAATGACTGTATTTGGGACGAGACCGGAAGCCATCAAGATGGCACCGCTCGTATTGGAATTGAAAAAACGTGAAGGCGTCGAACCGATCGTCGTCGTCACGGCGCAGCACCGTCAAATGCTTGACCAAGTGCTCGAACTGTTCGAAATCAAACCGGACTATGACCTCGATATCATGAAAGACAAGCAGACGTTATACGATGTGACGTCACGCGTCCTAAAAGGGATGGGTGAAGTCATCGCCGAGACGAAACCAGATATCGTGCTCGTCCACGGTGACACGACGACGACGTTCGCCGCTTCGCTCGCAGCGTTTTACAACCAAGTCGCGGTCGGCCACGTCGAAGCAGGTCTTCGGACGTACAATAAGTACTCGCCGTTCCCAGAAGAGATGAACCGTCAGTTGACGGGTGTCATGGCTGACTTCCACTTCGCGCCGACAGAGACGTCGAAAGGCAACCTCCTTCGTGAAGGTAAAAATGAAGACACGATCTTCGTCACAGGAAACACGGCTATCGATGCGCTTAAAACGACGGTACGCGACGACTATGCGAACGAGTTGCTCGACTCGATCCGTTCACAAGGTCGCCGCCTCGTCCTTTTGACGGCTCATCGCCGCGAGAACCTCGGCGAGCCGATGCGGAACATGTTCCGTGCCGTCCGTCGCTTGATCGAAAAATATGAGGACATCGAAGTCGTCTATCCGGTTCACATGAACCCGGTCGTCCGTGAACTCGCGAACGAGATCTTGCATGACATCGACCGTGTCCATTTAATCGAACCGCTCGACGTGTTTGACTTCCATAACTACGCTTCGGCTTCGTACTTGATCTTGACCGATTCAGGTGGCGTCCAAGAAGAAGCGCCTTCGCTCGGCGTACCTGTCCTCGTCCTTCGGGATACGACAGAACGTCCGGAAGGTGTCGCTGCCGGCACGCTCAAGTTGGCTGGCGTTGAAGAAGAAGTGATCTATTCGCTCGCGGATGAATTGCTCTCGGACGCGACGGCGTATGAGAAAATGTCTAAGGCATCAAACCCTTATGGTGATGGAGAAGCGTCACGACGTATCGTCGATGCGATCCTTGCCAACTGAATAAACAAGTTAAGAGTTGTCTTGTGCGTTGCACAGCAACTCTTTTCTATATCATCATCTCGAGATTTGGAGGAACTGACATGACGTCAACGAAACGGATTCGTCCGGCGATTTATCATTACTACCCACGCGGAACACATAAAGACCATCTCTCGATGCGCGAAGAGGACTATAAAACAGAAGTTACGTTTCTCCCGAAAGCAGAAACGGACTCGATTTACGTTCAACTGTTTGATTTGAAGTTCGAGATCCCGCCGTCTAAGATTTTTTTAACGGATGCTAAAATTGAGCCGGGTGAAGAGATTGGGATTAAGACAGAGATTTTTGTGGAAGGCAATAAAGGGATTGCGCTTGAACTGTACTTTATGCAATATGGGGCTGAAGAGCGGTTGTCTAACAAACGGTTTCGTTTAACGCTTGAGCCGGGGATGAATCAAGTGAGCGAAACAGTGAAGCGGATCGAAGACGCAAAATATTTCAAGATGTCCTATAAATACGTGGTCGAGACGCTCGAACCGGTCACGATTCGCCTAGACGACTTATACGTCACGTTCACCTAAGCTAGGCGTGTCGATTTTTCAGGGAGAAAGGAACAAACAGGATGCTATTCAGTTCCACGGTTTTTTTATTTTACTTCTTACCAGTCGTTTTGTTGCTGTACTTTATATCGCCGCGTTGGATCAAGAATGCGTTGTTGCTTGCCGCTAGTCTGTTCTTCTATGCCTGGGGTGAGCCGCGATTCGTATTAATCATGCTCGCTTCGATTGCGATGAACTACGTCTTCGGCTTGCTCGTTGACAAGTACCGTCATCAAGAGAAACAATTGAAGTGGACGATGGGAGCGATGGTCGCGGGTAACCTCGCCATGCTCGGCGTGTTCAAGTACGCGAGCTTCTTCGTCGAGAACGTCAACACGATTTTTGGCTTCTCATTGAACGACCCGGAGATTCCGCTTCCACTTGGGATTTCATTCTTTACCTTCCAGGCGATGAGTTACGTCATCGACGTCTATCGTCAAGACGGACGGCTACAACGAAACATTTTTGACTTGGCACTCTACGTCTCGTTCTTCCCGCAGTTGATCGCGGGTCCGATCGTCCGTTACCAGACGGTCGCCGACGAGATTGTCGAACGCCGGGAGACGATCGATGATTTCGTCTCGGGGATTCAACGTTTCGTCATCGGTTTAGGGAAGAAGATGATCCTTGCGAACAGTGCCGGCTATGTTGCCGATCAAGTGTTCTCTCAACCGCCAGGGGAGTTGTCAACGACTCTCGCTTGGATTGGGATCATCGCCTACTCACTCCAAATTTACTTTGATTTCTCCGGCTATTCAGATATGGCAATCGGGCTCGGTCGGATGTTCGGTTTTCACTTCCTGGAAAACTTCAACTATCCGTACATCTCGACATCTGTGTCAGAATTTTGGCGCCGGTGGCACATTTCACTCGGTAGTTGGTTCCGCGACTACGTCTATATTCCGCTTGGTGGAAACCGGAAAGGGAGTTTGATGACGTATCGTAACCTGACGATTGTTTGGCTCTTGACCGGTGTCTGGCACGGAGCGAGTTGGACGTTCATCGCTTGGGGTCTCTATTACGGGATCTTCATCATGCTCGAACGGGCGTTTCTTGGCAGATGGCTCGCCGTATGGCCAGCTTGGCTTGCCCGGACGCTCACGCTGTTCATCGTCGTCGTCGGTTGGGTATTCTTCCGTGCCGACAACTTCGAATACGCGATTGACTATCTACAAGTCATGTTCGGCCTGCATGGCGGCGAACTGTTCGACCAGACGGCTTACTTCTATCTCGTCCAATACGGGGTCGTTCTCGTCATTGCGATGATTGCAGCGACACCGTTGCCGAAATATGCCGTCGCATACTTCTTACGTCACGAGACGGACAGCGAACGGACAGTACTTGCGATGAGCGCAGGATTGGCGCGAGTGACATATATCTTGTTCATTTTTGCCGTGTCGATCTCATATGTCGTCTCGAGTACGTTTAACCCGTTTATCTATTTCCGGTTCTAAGGAGGACTGAACATGAAACGCTTGTCATCTACTGAACTTAAACATGCGAAAAAGAGAAAGTTGTCTTGGGTGACAAACAGTATCCTCTTTTTCAGCTTTATCGGTATTTTGTTTTACGGGTTCGCTGTCTTTGCGTTCGGCACAGAAGAGGACACGTCTGATATTGAAGGACGCGCTTTAGAACAGCGTCCTGAGTTTTCGGTCTCGACCTTTTTAGACGGGACATATATGGAGACGTTCGCATCGTCTGCGAACGACCAAGTCTTCCAACGTGATTTATGGATTGAAGGCCAATCGTGGTTTCAACGTAACGTTCTTCGCCAAGCGATGAACAACGGGGTAATCAACGTCGACGGGATGCTATTGTCACCAGAGACGAATGCGAGTGAATACTCGAGTTTCGGTGAATTTTTAAAGGATTTGAAAGTCGAGATGGATGAAGCGGACATCCCGGTCTACTTCGCCTCGGCTCCGAGTAAGCCGGTCTATGCGGCACGGAGAGACCTGTTCCCTCCATACGTCGAGAGCGTAGACGCGGCGAACCGGGATGAGCTCCACCAACGGATTGAAGAAGCAGACATCCCGTTATTTAATCTTGAGGAGCGGCTCGGCGAGTATGAAGGGGAAGACATCTACTTCATGACCGACCACCATTGGCGGGCTGAAGGGGCGTTTAAAGCGTATGAACAAATCATGCGCGATCTCGGTGAGCAGTTCCCGGAAGCGGACGCGCTCAGCTTGAGCGACATGGAGACGAAAACGGTCGACGGCCCGTTCTATGGGTCGAGCGCGCGTGAGATTTCGATCTCGTACGTCGAAGAGCCCGATACGTTCACGTACCTTGAACCAAAAGACGGCTTTTCGACGACGGTCTGCCGAAATGGCGATGACTGCGGGTATGAAGTGTTAGACCGCGACGTCTTGAACAATACGACCGACTTCACGAACTATTACAACTTGTTCATGGGCGACAATTACGCCCAAGCGACGATCACTCAAGAAAACCCGGATAACGATTATCATTTACTCGTCTTGAAAGACTCTTACGCCAACCCGGTACTCGGCTATCTCGGCGAGTCATTCGGGCAAGTCACCGCGCTCGATGTCCGTTATTTCGAGGACTATCCGGTCGATATTACTGACTATGCAAGAGAGAACGATGTCGATGGCATCTTGTTCCTTCATAACGACCGCATCTCAGGGTTAGGTTCGACGTACCAAGAAGGTTTGTAAAAGGAGATGAGTGTATGCGTATCCTAGTCCCCGTCTTCTTTCACGCACCGATGGGCGGGTTGCATCATCATGTGTTAGCGACGACCCGGCATGTGCTGCGAGCCGGGCACGAGGTCACGATCGTCTGTAAGCCGGGACCGTTCGCGGACAAAGCTCGTAACTTAGGTGCTCGTGTCATCACGACCGATTATCAGACGAATGATGTTCACCGCTTACTCCGACAACTCATCAAGGAACCGTTCGACCTCGTCTATGCCCACCCGTTCGATTCGAGGCAAATCGGGCTCGCCGTCGCCGAGGTCCAACACATCCCGTTCGTGCTCGTCATTCACGGGATGTATGACGACGACTTGCCCTACTATATCAACCAGACGAGTCATGTCATCGTGGTGGCGGAAGCGATCGCGAAATATTTGATTGAACGGTGCGCGAGCGTTCACGATAAAATGACGGTGCTCATGAACGGTGTCGATGAAAGCTATACGATAACGCCGCAACCGACGCCCCGTGACCGGATTCGCGCCACGTTCGTATCCCGAATGGACGCGGATATGGTATTTCCGTTAGACGTGCTCTTAGACGGGGTCGGCGATGAGCGGATACAGGACGTGCCAATCGATTGGACGTTTGTCGGAACAGGGACGCAACGGGAAAAATATGAGGCGCGGTTTGATGACGAGCTCGAGGGGACAAATCAGTCGATTCATTGGGCCGGTTGGTTGGAGTCAGATGAAGTGGCGGACAGGATGCGCCAATCCGACTTCGTCGTCGCTCCGAGCCGGGCAGCGATCGAGAGCTTAGCGCTCGGTCGACCGACTATCGCGGCCGGCAGCAAAGGCTATCACGGTCTCATTACAGAAGACACATGGGTAGACGCGGAAGCGACGAACTACGGCGGCATCGGCACCCGTCATGCATCATATCGACGAGGTGCGCTCGGCGACGAGGTGCTCAAACTTCTAGACGTCGAGTTCCGTCATCGCACCGCAGCCTTTAGCGCCTCGCTCGCGAAACGTTATGAAGACGAAGTGATTCAAGAGTGCCTGATGTCATTATTCGACCGTGTCGTCAAAGAAGGGCCGCGTCCGTCCCCAATCGATTATGCGGCCGCGCGGTATGAACAGTTGCACCTTCATCGGGCCAACGCCTTACTGGCAAGACGATTGTCGGCCCGAGACGAGAAGCTGAAACAGCTGCGCAACGATATAGAAGAATGATAAAAAGGTGTACCGTTTCGATTAACCGAAACAGTACACCTTTCTTTATTGATTACGCCCCATGAGGAGTAAGACGAGACGGTCCGAGCGAAGACAAGTAGCGAATCGCTGCCCGCAAACAAGTCAACTGTTCATCGTACGTTTGGTTCACGTGGTAACAGGAAGAGGGGAGCGTGAGTGAATCGAATTGACCCGTGTGCTGTAAGCCATCATGGTTGTCCCACAATTTTGTAGGATAAATCACGAATTTGTAAAGTGAGTCGTCAATCCCGACCACTTCAATCTCAGCAAACAGCTGAGTATCTCGTTTATACAAAAAGCGAGTCGATCCGAATCGTTCATGCTCCATGATAACATCCCATATCCTTCCTTAATAAACCTTATTATTTTCATTATAGACTATAAAATGGGTTTTTTAAAACCTCATTTTTCATATAATGGCAATGATTTCGACGTATCTAATAAGGTGACTCAGATTAATATGTTGGAAACGAAGCATCTATTTCTTTCTGATGGATTAGACTATCGTAATCCGATTCGTGCTAAGTAGGATGATACAATGAGAGGTGAGAGGCAGGTGACCCCTATGCGACGACATCAGGCGGACGGTACGTATCGGTACGTCCTCATCTTAGGGGCGAAAGTGAACGGGACGGCACCGTCACGGGCGCTCCGAAACCGAATCGACGTGGCGGCTACATACGCGCACCAATATCCGCACGTCAAACTAATCGCTTCCGGCGGGCAAGGTCCGGACGAAGGGATGGCCGAGGGACGCGTCATTGCCCGGGAATTGATCGACCGCGGCATCGACCCGAAACGAATTCACGTCGAAGCCGAATCGACGTCGACGTACGAGAACTTTTTATTCAGCCGCGACGTATGGGCAGGCGAGACGGGACTGACGGTCGTGACGAACGACTTCCATGTGCGCCGGGCCCGGCTCGTCGGGAGGCTCTACTTCGGGCTCGTGACGGACGCGCTCTATGCACCGACGCCGGCTGCGGCGAAAGCGAAGTATGTCATCCGCGAACAGCTCGCCTATATCAAGCTGTTCATCAACTATATGCGCTGGAAGTGGCGCCCATGAAAACAAGGACTTAGCGGTTGCTAAGTCCTTGTTCGTCGTGACAGCCGATTTCTTCAGATAACAACTTCCCGAACTCCTCGGCGCCATCGATGTTCAAATGGACGCCATCGCTCTCGAAATAGTCGCCTTTATCAGCGGATACTTCATGCCAGTCAATGAGCGTGACGAAATCGTGCAGTTCGCTCGCGCGCTTGAGCTTTTCGTTCACTTCGCGTTCCCATGGGCGCGGGACATGCGTATTGATGACGTACACTTGATCGGCTGATTCAAACATACCGATCAACGTGTCAAGCTGTTCCATCTTGAAAGCTCCGTTCGTGCCGAGGTGGAGGAAAACGACATGGCCGGGGGCATCGAATTCACGATAGCCCGCCGCGACATCTTGCGCGTCACGGACTTGGCGACCGACTTCGGCGTCGATTGTCATGTTCGGGAACGTGGTACCGAGATACTCGTTCAAGCCGAGCAAGACCGAGTCGCCGATGGCAAGGGCTTGCGGACACGACTCAATCGGCCGTTCGGTCGTCGTTTCTTTTGGCTTCGGCTTCGGTGCTTTGACGACCGGGAGCTCGTGTTGCCGGTCCGAGTTATCCGTGAACGCGAGGATCGTCAAATTCCCGACAAGGACGAATGACAAGACCGTTGCGATTGTGATCGCGAACAGTCGAGCCGGTTTGATGTTGCGAGTCGGGATCAGGTTGCGGATGACATGGCGGAACCCGTTACGGCGAATCGGCGTCTCGATGTAGCGGTAAGACACTTCAGCGATGAGCAGCGTGACCATGACTTGACCGAGTGCGAGAAGGGGATTGAACGAACTGATCCGCTCAAGCGGGGTCGTCAAGATGATGACCGGGTAGTGCCATAAATAGATGCCGTACGTCCGTGTCCCGATCAATCGAAGCCAAGCGCTTCCAAACAGACGGGACCAGAGCGTCGACGGATGGGCCGTCGCGGCGATCAACACACCTGACGCCACGGCGACGAGCAAGAAACCTCCATAATAGAGGAACGCATCATAAGCGTTCGCTGTCATCATGACTGTGACAAGCGTTATGAGCGCTCCGGCACCACCGACGTTCAAAATACGAAGGCCTAGCGCTGGCATCTCGCGCTTGAACGCATCCGGACGCCAACCGAACGCGAGCAACGCCCCGATGAGGAGCGCGAACAGGCGCGTGTCGGTACCGTAATAGACACGGCTCGGGTCGGTCCCGGGTGTGAAGCTGATCGCCATCCAAACGGTGGAGGCGAGTAAAACGATGCCAGTGAGCTGGAGGAAACGCTTCTTCACGGTCAGCCCAAAGATCAACAGCAGCGGCCAGACCAGGTAGAACTGCTCCTCGATCGAGAGCGACCACAGGTTTTGGAGTGGTGACGGCTTGCCAAAACTCTCAAAGTACGAGACGTCGTGGAAGATATACCACCAGTTGTTCACGTAGGCTAGCGCGGCTAGTGTGTCTTGGCGCACCGTATCAAGCAGTCCGCGCTCGAACAACGTGACGTACGCCATGACGACCGAGAGCATAAAGACGAGCGCCGGCAATAGGCGCCGGAACCGGGCGATATAAAACCGTTTCAAATTGATCCGTCCGTGTTTTGCTTGCTCGCGAAGCAAGATGCCGGTGATCAAATAACCGGACAGGACGAAGAATAAGTCGACGCCGAGGAAGCCGCCGGGTATGTATGGTGCGTTCAAATGAAAGAGTATGACTGCAAAAACGGCGAACGTGCGCAGGCCGTCGAGACCCGGCATATACGTTGCTTTATGGTGTAAGGGCTGCATGACCCCACTTCCTTTCTCAAATCCAAGCGGAACGTTTCCCTCATTTGTAAAGGGACCTATACTCCAGTATAGCGAGTGCCAGACTAGAAAAAGTTTCAAATGATTAACATTTTAGCTTCCGAAGTGGAGAATAACAGGGAACGAAAAAAGGGACACGAAGTCCCTAGTCCCGTTACAACATTCCGATAATCGTCCCGCCGATGACGCCAGCGATGACGAGTGCCCAAGGCGGCAGTTTCCAATAGGCGATCATGACGAACAAGAGGGCGGCGAAGACAAAGTCGACGGCGCCGTTCACCGTGCTCGTGAAGATCGGCTGATAGAACGCGGCGATCAAAATCCCGACGACGGCCGCATTGACACCGATCAACGCACCGGCCACTTTTGGATTGCGCCGGAGTGCATCCCAAAACGGCAACGCCCCGAGGATGAGCAGGAACGCCGGCAAGAAGATGGCGAACGTCGCGAGCAGTCCTCCCGGGACACCGTTGATGACGGTCCCGAGGTACGACGCGAACGTGAACAGCGGACCTGGTACGGCTTGGGCCGCCCCGTAGCCGGCGAGGAATGCCTCTTCGCTCAAGAATCCGGCCGGTACGAGCTCGCGCTCGAGGAGCGGCAAGACGACGTGACCACCACCGAAGACGAGGGCACCGGCCCGGTAAAAGCTGTCGAACATGGCGAGCGACTGGCTTTCGATCGTCTCGCGCAAGAGTGGCAAGATGACGAGCAAGGCACCGAACAGACCGAGCAGCGTTGCCCCGAGCCGTTTCGAGAGCGGGAACGTCGCCGACTTGACGTCGAGGTGTTGCGGCTTGAACAGCAAGAACCCGGCGAGCGCGGCCAAGACGATGACGAGCACTTGGCTATACGTCGTCTGCCAGAGGAGCACACCGGCGAGCGCGAAGAAGGCGATGGTCCGCGTCTTAGCGTCCGGTGTCAGCTTGCCGGCCATACCGAGAATGGCGTGGGCGACGATGGCGACGGCGACGACTTTCAAGCCGTACAGCCAGCCCGCGTCGGAGACGTCGAGTCCTGAGACTAAAAGGGCGAACAAGATGAGGGCGATGACGGACGGTGCCGTGAAGCCGATGAACGAGGTGATACCGCCGAGGATACCGCCACGGACGATGCCGATGCCGATCCCGACTTGACTGCTCGCAGGGCCAGGTAAAAACTGACAGAGGGCGACGAGGTCGGCATATGCGCGCTCGTCCATCCATTTCCGGCGCCTTACGTATTCCTCGTGGAAGTAGCCGAGGTGGGCGACCGGTCCGCCGAAAGACGTCAAGCCGAGCCGGGTCGATACGAATAAAATCTCCAGTAACGTATTGAACGTCACACGTTGATTGGCCATTGGTTTCACTCCTTTATCTCTTTGAATAGTTCGTACGCTTTTTGACGGGCTTCGGCCAAGACGACGAGCCCTTTTTCGGTCGTCGTATAGTTCTTGCGGATATGACCGTCGACCAACTCGTTCGTCCGCGCGAGCAGGCCGTCTTGTTCCATGCCGTGCAGGATCGGATAGAGCGTCCCGGCACTGATCGCGTAACCGTGCTCGCGTAGCTCTTCGACCATCCACGCCCCATAAACGGGATGTTCGGACGCATGGTGCAAGATGTGGATATGAATAAAACCAAGAAACAGCTTACGAAGGACGCGGTCTTCCACTTGCTTCATCTCCTTGGAATCGATTTTCGATATCGGGTTTCGTAATCATACTAACAACGAGGAGCGAACCGTGCAACCTGTGAGGTGGGATTTACAGAAACTTAATGTGTGCACATCGGGAGGAATCGATTCGGAAAATATAGGGAATTCATCGAAAATGAGGTAAACTAAAATGTAGAAAAACAGCGTAGGAGGAAATGACGTGACAGAACGAGACAGCACCCATTACAGATCTTTGTTGCGCCATATGCCCCAAGGCTACGTCGAATTCAAAGTCATCTTCGACGGTGCCGGGGAGCCGGTCGATTATGAGTTTGTCGAAGTGAACGAAGCGTTCGAAAAGATGATGAAGGCGAAGCGAAAGCAGTTTCTCGGCGGACGCATCACCGAGCAGTTGAAAGACTTTGAATACAGCGAACGCGAATGGATCGTTCAAGTCGCGCGAGCGGTGAACAACGGGGAGACGATCAAGTTCGAACATTTCTCGCGCCGGAACAAGTCGTGGTATGAACTGTCGGTCTTCAGCGAACGGCCAGGTCACGTCTCGACCTTGTTCCATGACATCACCCCGCACGTCCAAGAGAACAACGCCTTGAAGCAACTCGTCAACGTGTCGCATCGCTTCGTCGCCACGGGCCGGGAACTGTTGATGAACCAACATTTCCTCGACCAGATCCGGGACTTCACCGGTGCGAAAGCGGTGACGCTCAACTTGATGAATGACGATGGACAAACGTACTCGACGGTCGCGATCTCTGGAATCGACGAGCTGCTCGAACGCAGCTTGGATGTCCTCGGCTTCCACCCGGTCGGCAAGAAATGGCCGATGAGCCGGAAACGCATCGAGCTGTTGGAGTTGCCGAGTCCGATCATCTTGGACGAGATCGAACCACTCATGGACGGGGTGTTGCCGAAACGGCTCGTCAAAAACATTTTACGCATCTTCGACCTCGGGCAAGTCATCTTGTTCAAGATTGAAAAAGACGGCGTCTTTTACGGTGATTTGACGATTGTCATGCAAGGGAAGAAGCGGGCCGATCGTCTCGGTCTCGTCGAGCTGTACATCGTCCATATCCTCGAACAGATGACGAAAGTCGACCGTCAAGTCGGTGAGGCGAAAGAATCGATGTTTGAAGGGTTCGCCACCGTCGACCTCGAGTGCATCATGTCATTGACGACGCGAGACGTACTGCATTTGAATAAGGCGTGGGAGCGTGTGCTCGGCTTCCCAATCGAGTCACTCGAGAACATGGACTTCATCGGGCTCGTCCATCCTGACGATCAGACGAAGACCGAAGCGGCCTTTAGTGAGCTCGATACGGCGCGTGAACTGTTCCGGTTCGTCAACCGCTTCCGGACGATCGATGGAGATTACCGCTCGATTGAATGGCATTGCAAAGTCCAAGGCAACTACATCTACGCCGTCGCCAAGGACGTGACCGAACGCGTCCAGCTCGAAGAGGAACTCGCCGAGCGCGACCGTCTGCTGACAAAATTGTCCGACCAGGTCCCTGGCGCCATCTACCAGTTCGAGCTCCGGCCGGACGGTTCGTTCTACTTCCCGTTCTTCAGCCGTGGTTTTGAAGTGTTGACCGGGGTCACGGCGGACGAGGTGAAACGGGATGCGAATCTCGTCTTCTCAAAAATCCATCCGGACGATTATCCGCAAGTGATGGCGAGCATCCAAGAGTCATATCGCAGCTTGACGATTTGGGACGCCGAGTTCCGGGTGTATGCGCCGGACGGGCGGACGAAGTGGATCCTCGGGTCGTCCCGTCCTGAGAAGCTCGCCGAGGGGCACGTGCTCTGGCACGGCTACATCGGGGACGTGACCGAGAAGAAGACGTACGAGATGGAAATCGAGTATTTGAGCTATCACGACCAGTTGACCGGGGTGAAAAACCGCCGCTACTTCGACGAGGCGCTCGTCACGTTCGACGAGCCGGGCTATTACCCGCTCGCCCTCATCGTCGTCGACATCAACGGCCTGAAACTGACGAATGACGCGTTCGGCCACTTGGTCGGAGACCGTCTCTTGATTGAAGCGACGAATATTTTGAAGCGTGAAATCAGTGGTGTCGATACGGTCGCCCGAATCGGCGGTGACGAATTCGTGATCATCTTGCCGAATACGTCGTTATCTGATGCACAGCAGTTGTCCAATCGATTGAGCCGTTTATTCCTTGAAAAATCGATTGAAGGGTTGCCGATCTCGGCATCGTTCGGAGAAGCGGTCAAAACCGACGGCGCACTGTCGATCATGGACGTGTTCAATTTGGCTGAAGACCAGATGTACCATCATAAAGTGTCCGAGAAGCAGAGCCGCCGCCATTCTTCGATTCAATTGATTATGCGGACGTTGTATGAGAAAATCCCGCGCGAAGAGGCGCACTCGCAGCGTGTCGCCGAGCTATCCGGTCAGCTTGGCGAGGCGATGAACTTGACGAGCAGTGACGTGAACGAGTTGAAGACGGCTGCCATCTTGCACGATATCGGCAAGGTCGCGATCAGCAATGAGATTCTCGACAAAACGGGTGCTTTGACCGAAGCCGAGTGGCGCGAGATCAAACGTCATCCCGAGGTGAGCTACAATATTTTGAGCACTGTCCCTGAGTACGGGACGCTGTCAGAGATTGTGCTGGCGCACCATGAACGTTGGGACGGGAACGGTTATCCAAACGGCATAAGCGGATTTGATATTCCGCTCGCCTCCCGGATCATCGCGCTCGCCGACACGTTCGACGTCATGATGACGGGCCGACCGTACCGCCAAGCGAAGACGCTCGCCGAGGCGCTCGCCGTCATCGAACAAGAGGCAGGTCGTCAGTTCGACCCTGTGCTCGTCGAGGTGTTCTTCCAAAAGATTGTTCCGACGTTACAACGCTAAAAGGCGAGACGCTCTGATGAGTGTCTCGCCTTTTTTGTGTCATGTGAGCGGTCGTTTTTTCAACGCGAAGACGGTCGCCGCGAACACGATGAGCGCCATACCGACCATGACGAGGACAGACAGCGTTGGGAACCGATCGTCATACATGTCGGCGACCCCGCTGTTGAACCAATAGGTCGGCAAGAAGCGTCCGACGAGCTGGAGCGACTCCGGGAGCCACGTCAAGCTGATAAAGGCGCCCCCGGTGATGGCGGCTGCCATCGTGACCGACGTCTGCCAAATGTTCGCCTTGTCCCGATTCGTCGCGAGGACCGCGATGAGTGAACCGATTGCGAGACAGACGAACAAATAGACGGTGAACAACAACGTGAGCACGGGCAGGTGAGCGATGATGTCTTGCCGATAGAGGACGGCGCTAAAGACGAGCAGCATGAGCACGTAGATGAGCCCGACGGCGCAAAATGATAAAAACAGCGACCCGACGTAGCGGCGCGGCGTGACCGGTGCCGCGAACAAGCGCGAGTAGATCAATTCATCCCGGTCGTCGGCGACAAAAAGCGGAATGAACTGGAGGAACGCCGACATCATGACGAACGACAACAGCCCGAGGAACGCCTGTGTCCGCGCGGTCGTGCCGACACTTTCTTGGAACGGCTCGCTCGAGAGCGTGTAACCGTTCATTGTCTCCGCTTCCGCCAACTCGAGGAATCGCCCTTCGTTAAACTCACTCGCCGCGAGCAGTTGCCGCTCGCGGGAAAGGTGGGAGTTGAGCGCCTGTTCGATCAAGGCGGCGTCACTCCCTTCGGTCGCGCTGAACGAGAGCCGCGGAATGTCGCCGGCGAACAAGTCTTCCGTAAAACCGTCCGGGATCGTTAAGACGATATCTTGTCCTTCGAGCAGCGCCTCGTCGGCCTCGTCCGTCTCAAGCGGTGTCACCGAACCGAACCGGCCCGCCTCTTCGATGACCCGGCCCGACAACGAGCCGCCGTCACGGTCGAGAATACCGATCGAGACGTTCAAAGCAGACGTCGAGTTGAGGAACGACAGGACGAGGGCGAATCCGAACACGGATACGAACGTGAACACCCATAACCCTTTTCTTCGGAGCATCCGTTTAGCGACATGCCTAAACAAGACCAAGGCGGCTCACTCCTTTCCACAACAGCAGGCTGATCACGGTGAAGACGGCGACGTGCAGGGCGAGCCAACCGAGACCTTGCCAAAACAAGGTGACGTCCCCGCCCCTGAGCAGCACTTGGAGGATGCCGTCGCGCATAAAGATCGGCATGAACACGTACTTCGCCCACGGTGCGACGCTCAGCGTCACTTGGTCGAAGCCGGGCACGTAGCCCCCGGAGAGGATCATGATGATGGCGACGCTACCGTTGACGATCGCGTCTTTCGTACTTCGCGTGACGCGAGGCAGACTAGCGATTATAAATCCGAACGCGGTGCCGTAAAGGGCGAGTGCGACCCAGGCGAGAAACAACAGTCCGAAGTGGACGTAGTCGAGCGAGAAGCTTCGGTAGACGAAGTGGCTGAACCAAAAGACGAGCACGAGCTGCAGGAAGATGAGCACGTACCGGCTGAACGTGCGGGCGAGCCGGTAGTCGATTGTCTTGACCGGAGCGGCCTGGATCCGGAGATAGCTACCTTTCATCGGCTGTTCCTCACTGAGCATGCCCGTGATATAGAAAGCGCCGAACAAGGCGGTCATGATCGAAATCGTGACCGTGAAGTATTCGAGCGAGGTCGGGGTGCGGCCCGACAAGTCGACGCTCTCGCTGTCGATGAACGTCTCCGGCTCGAACGGGACGACGACGCCTGACTCGGCGAGCATGATCTGTTGATTGGCGACGTCGGTATATTGCCGGATGACCGCCTCGAGCACATCGAACTCGATCGTCGTCGGTTCTTCATACAAGAGACGGACGTTTGACCCGTCGAGGTGCAAGATGACGTCGGCATCGCCGTCGTTGACGCCACGTTCGGCAGCGGCGACGCTGTCGTACGGGACGAGGTTGACGAACGCCTTGATGTCATCGTCGGCGAGGAACGTCTCGAGCGGGACGCGATAGTCGTCGGTCGACTGCTCGACATAAGCGACGTCTGTGACCGGGAGTGAGAAGTCGTTACTGAAAATAGCAGACAGCATCGTGCCGAGACCGAAAATGAGGATGATCGGGAACAGCAACATCCAAAACAAGGTCGAGCGGTCGCGCAGTTGTTGTTTGACATCGTATTTGATGAACGTCCACGTCTTCATGACCGTCACTCCCTTAGCGTCTTGCCGGTCAAGGCCAGGAAGACGGTATTCAAAGATGGGCGGTCGACAGTGATCGACGTGAACCGGACCTTCGCGTCGTGGAGCACGTCGAGGAGCGGGGCGAGCGGCGTGTCTTTCTCGAGCGACACCTCGATGTACGGCTCATGATACTCGACTTTCTTTACTTGACTGAGTGCGCCGAGCCGTTCGATGAGCCCGGGCGTCAAGGCGTCGACTTTGATGCGGGCCGTCTCGAGCGTCATGACTTGGTCTTTCAACTCGTCTTGCGTCCCTTCGGCGATGATCTTCCCTTCGTCGACGATGGCGACGCGGTCGCACAGCATCTCGACTTCCTCCATGTAGTGGGACGTATAGATGATCGTCGCCCCGCGCCGGTTCAACTCACGGATGTTCTCGAGGATCGTGTTCCGCGACTGTGGGTCGATGGCGACGGTCGGTTCGTCCATAAAGATGAGCTCCGGTTCATGGACGATGCCGCAGGCGATATTGAGACGACGCAGCAGCCCTCCGGACAGTTCCGGCGGACGTTTCTTTTGGTGAGCGGTCAGCTCGACGAAGTCGAGGGCGGCCTCGGTCTTTTGTTTCGCCTCGGCCGGCTTGAAGCCATAAAGTTCGGCGAAAAATTGGATGTTCTCGAACACGGTCAGCTGGTCATAGACGGAGACGTGCTGCGGGACGATGCCGACGCGTTGCTTGATCGCCTGTTCGTCTTTCGGCATGACGCGGTCAAAGATACGGATCGTACCACTGTCGGCAGGATATAGGTTGAGCATGACGGAGATGGCGGTCGTCTTGCCGGCCCCGTTCGGACCGAGCAGACCGAACAGTTCGCCTGCTTCGACGTGGAGCGAGAAGTCATTCAAGGCGATCGTCTCCCCGAAACGCTTCGTGACATGGTCGAGTGCGATGATGGACACGTGGACGCAACCCCTTTCAGATGGACGGACAGAAAAAGAGCATACAGAGATTTGTTCCCGTTTGCAGGGATTTTGAACGTGATGACGAATCAATTTATTATAGTCCGATTATTCAGACAATTATAAACAGAGGGAAGTAGGGATTGAGTATGAAAGGGTGGCAGTTCAACAAAGGGGAAGCGGGCGAAAAATTTCCTGACGAGATGGCGTGGGCGTTGTTTTGCACGGTCGAGCCGAAACGGATGGATGCGACGCTCCCGTTTTATTATGACGAGTCGGTGTTCCGCTTCACGAACGGGAAAGAGTCGTTCTATTTTAAAGTCTCCCCAAGCTACCACGAGTTCGAGGTGAACGTCAAAGGCGAGACGGGCGAACTGCTCTACTATCAACTGCTCCGCACCGTCAGTAAAGTCGAAGTGCTCGAAGACCGACGCGATCACGGGGAGCTTTTAATCGTCATGACCGAGGACCGGACCCGGACCGTGACGACGATCGAGCTGACCGTCCGACCGCGGTTTCGTGTGCTCGTCAAAGAGCACTATGTTTGAGTTTTCTTCAGAGTGGTACATTGTTTAGACACGATACCACGAGGAGGAGATTCATATGAAAGACGGACTAAACAAAAAAGTCGACGGTTTCATCGATAAAGCGGCCGGAAAAGCGAAAGAAGCAGTCGGCAAATCGTCGGACAATCAGTCGCTCAAACGTGAAGGCCAAAAAGACCAAGTGAAGGGCACGGCAAAAGAGAAGACGGGCCAAGCCCAGCAAAATCTCGAAAGCCTGAAAGACGAGCGCCGCTAATCAAAATGGAGGACCGCCATGGGGCGATCCTCCATTTTTCATTTCGTCAAAAACACTTGGACGTGAATCGTCGATCCTTGTTCGTTTTTCGCTGTGCCGACCCCGAGATGCGTGAAGCGGCCGTTCAAGATGTTGGCGCGGTGCCCGCTCGAGTTCATCCAAGCGTCGACCGCTTGGTCAGGGTCGCTCGAACCCATATAGATGTTCTCGCCCCAGCCGCGGTAGCTGACGTTGTAGGCGTCGAGCGTGTCACCCGGGCTGCCGTTCTCACGGAGTTGGTGCGAGAACTGACCGGTGCGTGCCATCTCATCGGCCCGGGCTTGGGCGACGCGGTTCGCTTCGCTCGAGGCGGCGAGCGTTGTCAGACCGGCCGCTTGGCGTTCTTTGTTCGTCTCGGACAAGACGCCGCTCGCAGGAGCGGTGAACGTGACGTGTTTCGCCATGATGTAACCTGTTTTCGTCCCACTCGTCGCCTTATACCAACGTGTCGAGCCGGTATAACGGTACGAGCTCGTCTCGAGCTTCATGTCTTTTCGAAGGAAGACGACGTTCGAAGACGTCGTGAGCGGACTAGATTTCAAATAGACGCTCGACGGGGCGACGTAAGCTGTTTTCTTGAAGGCGATTTCCGCCGTTGACAGTTTGACGTAAGCGGCAGGGACATAAGCGACGCCAGCCCCCCATTGAATTTTGTACCACTTTGAACCACCGACGGTAAACGACGTCCGGACGGTCATCGTGCCGTAGCGGACAATCTTACCTAAACTTGTCGCCGATTTTGACGGTGTCTTCCGGACGTTGAGTTGACTGATGCCCGTGACAGAACCTTTCGTATTAATAGCTGTTTCTGTATACGCCGCTTGGACGGTGGCCTGTTCGAGCGGGAGTGAAGCTGTCGACGGGCTGAACGTGAGCGCCACGGCGAGTGCGCTTGATACGAGGATGGCAGTTGGTTTTTTCAAGAGGGAAGTCTCCTTTTTTAGTGATCTACCTTCATAATATATCGAAAAGGTGAATATTGGTTTTACCATTGTGTTACAAAAGGCAGACTCGGTTGAGCCTGCCTTCGTTTTACTTATAGAGGAGATAGTTTTTACGGATCGGTAAGAACGCGTCGCGCTCTGCTTCGACTTTATCCATGATCGATTCAAGCGACTCCCCATCGAGGATCATGTCCTTCACGTAGGTGTTACCGGTCAGCTTCGTGATGAAGTCGTTCGCGAGGAACTCGAAGTCGTCCGGGTACAAGTCGTGCGCCACTTTCAACATGGCGATGCCGGTCTTGACCGCTTTGAACTTCGTCGGTTCGGTGACGTACACTTCGACGCCGTGCGACAGCTTGCCCGCATTCTTCGAGAACGTCGGTGTGAACGAGGCGGCGCGGAACGTGACACCTGAAAGGTCGAGCGCGTTCAGCGTCTTGGAGTACTCGTGCGCGTTGATGTACGGGGCGCCGATCAATTCGAACGGTTTCGTCGTGCCGCGCCCTTCGGACAGGTTCGTCCCTTCGAACAGTCCGGTCGCCGGATAGACGTTGACCGTGTCGGTCGTCGGCATGTTCGGTGACGGCATGACGAACGGGAGGCCTGTATCTTCGTACAGCATCGAGCGTTTCCAGCCTTTCATCTTGACGACTTCGAGGTCGGCTTGAAGTTGGTATTCACGGTTGAACAGACGAGCGAGTTCGCCGACGGTCATGCCGTGTTTGAGCGGGATCGGGTACAGGCCGATGAAGCTTGAATAGGCCGGATCGAGCACCGGTCCTTCGACACGGAGGCCGCCTTGCGGGTTCGGCCGGTCGAGGACGACGAATGGGATGTCGTTCTCGGCCGCAGCTTCCATCGCGTACGCCATCGTGTAGATGTACGTGTAGTAACGGGTGCCGACGTCTTGAATATCGAAGACGAGCACGTCGATGTCTTTGAGCATCTCGGCCGTCGGTTTTTTCGTCGCCCCGTACAGGCTATACACCGGAAGACCGGTCACGTCGTCGATATACGAGCTGATCGTCGAGCCGGCCTGGGCATCACCTCGGACACCGTGCTCCGGTCCGTACAGTGCCGTGAGTTCAAAGTCGTCGGAGTTGTGAAATAAGTCGACGATGCTCGTCATGTTGGCATCGACACCGGTCGGGTTCGTGATCAGACCTACGCGTTTACCGGCGAGCAGTTCCGGGTCGTTCATCAACCGGTCGACCCCGAGCTCGACTTTCGGTTTCTTCGGTGTCGACTTGGCATCGGCGTCGAGCAAGACGACGGACGATGTGACGAGCGTCAGGGCAGCGAGGCCACCAATCCATTTCTTCATAAGAGTTCCTCCTCTAGAAAATGTAAGCGCTTTAACGATTATCCAGAGTGTAACACTTTGTACTTTCAATTCAATAATATTAGTTATAAATGGGAAATTTGATTTCTTAATTTGATTCGTTATACCTAAAAAAGCCACCGATTTCTCGGTGGCTCATGAATCAACGGACGGCGAGTGCTTTCCATCCGGTCGCACCCATGACAGAGCTGACTTGGGTTTTCGGGATAGTGAGGCGACCGCGGTACGGGTCGTTAATGTACAGGTTGTTTTTGTCATAGCCCGTCGCGAGCATGACGTGGTAGTTGGTGAATCCGGTGAATTTTTGGTTCGAGGCGGTATACCAATTGAAGTATCCGTACGGTTGTTTAAAGTCGACGCTTGCCCAGACGATGACCGGGTTGCCGAGCGACAGTTCGCGCTCGATCGAGGCGAGGCCTTGGCCCGAAAGATCCTTGACCGGACGGTACTTACTCGAGAAGTTGATCATGCCTTTCGGGTAAATGCCATAGTTACGATATTTACTGAGCGTGCCTTTCGGGTCGCCGGTGAACATGACGTTCGGGTCGACCCAGCGATAGAGCCGGTTCTCGTAGCGGGCGTTCCACATGCTTTTCGGCATCTCACGGTAGAGAGTCTCGGCGCTGACGACACGGCCCTTCTTCTCGAGCGCCATCTTGAGCGAGAAGAACTCGCATCCGGACGGATACCCCATCGGGAACTGGCGGTAGAGCGGCACGCTCATCTTATAGACGGAGAGGGGATTGCTGTAGGCGCCTCTCGCGTCGAACGAAGCGTTGCCGACTTTTTTGTTTTTGTACATGGCGCCCGACGCATCGAAGTAATACCATTTGCCGCTGATGGCTTGCCAATCGGTTTTCTTCGTCAACGTCGGTGCATAATACTCGTACTGTGTCGTATACTTCCAACCGGTTTCGCGGACACCGGTCGAGTGGAAGTGGTAGTAGTAAGCGCCGACTTTATGTTTGCCTTGGAGACGATAGCCGTAGACGGGATGGAAACCGTATACTTTCCCTTCAATCGTCTGGAGTCCATAGCGGCGTTTCCCATCTGTACCGAAATAGTAATAACGGGCGGCGACTTTTTGAACGCCTTGAAGCCGATAGCCGTATGTCTCATGGAAACCGTACATCGTGGTGCCGACTTTCTTCAGTCCATGTCTCCTTGCACCGTCCGAGCCGAAGTAGTAATGGCGTGTCCCGACTTGCTGCCAACCGGTCGCCATCTTTCCGTCTTTCAGCAATAAATATTTTTTCCCGGAAATCGTATATGTACCGGTTCGGATCGTTCCGTCTGTGAAGATGTAATGCTTGGCACCATTGATGGTTTGCCAACCGCTCAAACGCTGTCCGTCAGGCGAAAAGTAATAGCGTTTCCCGTCAATCGTCATGAAACCGAGCGCCATTGTCCCGTCTGACTTGAAGTAATGAACGTTGTTTTCGAGCTGTTGCCAGCCGGTCAACCGTCTCCCATCAGCAGCGAACAAATATGTAGCGCCATCAAGTGGATAAAGTCCTGTGACTCGGACACCGTTCGCTTCGAAATAATAGATCGAGTCGTCAATCGTCTGCCAGCCCGTCACCATGACACCGAACGCATCAAAGTAGTACGTCTTGCCTTCGATTTCTTGCCAACCGGTCAACGTCGTCCCATCGGCCGTCGTATAGACCGTTCCGTTTGCTGTCGTTTGAAACCCGGATTCGGCGTGTCCGATGCTCGGTAGGGCAAACAAACTGACGGCCAGTACCGTTCCTGTAAACCAATAGGTCGATTTCATTCATTTTCCTCCGCATTCAATATACAAAATTGTATAATCTTGTAACTCTATTATACGTCGAAACTCAAGGGCACATGCATCGACGAAAGACCTATTTCACAAAAACGAATAATCAGGACGTTCGACTCAAAAATAATAAGCGCTTGGACGCGACGAACAACACTAGTCCGATCAAGACAATGCTAGTGACGAGCGGCCAAACGAAATCGACGTTTTGGATGAGTGCTTCACCGGACAATCCGCCAAGGTTCCAAGGCATCCAGTCCCAATCGATCCAACTGAGCAGGAGGGATAAGACGAAGTGGAGACCGAGTGTGATGACGAGGGCGACGAGCCCGCTCTCGAGCAGCGCGGCAAATAAGAAGAAGATCGATAGCTGCACGACGAAATGGACAATCAATAGACCTGTGGAAATGACAAAGTCCGTCACATCGAACGAGTCGAACAAGATGACCGTATAATAGGCGGCAGTGCCCTGGGCGAGCAAGATGGAGAAGGCGGAGAGTAACGTGTAGTGTGCCCATTTACTCATGACGATGCGAGAAGCCGGAATGTTGAGCGACTTGAGCCAAGCGAGCGTACCGAGTGTACGTTCTTGGCTGAACGTATGCATCGCCGACAGCAAGACGACGAGCAGGCCGATCTGTCGCAGCTGCTCGCTGACCGATAAGAGTACTTCGGCCGGTGTCGGCGTCGGGATCTCGATGACGGTCCCGTCCGGCAAGTTGCCGCCTGACGCTAAAATGTCTGGTAAGAAGTAGAGCGTGAGCGGCTGCATCGCGGCGAGCAACATCAGGGCGACCGGGACCCAGACGAGCCGTTTATTGCGCCACGATTCTTTCCATTCTTGTTTAAAGATGGCCGTCCTCATTAAGCGTTCACCTCCAAAAACAGTGATTCGAGCGACGGATGACCGACGTGGAACGATTGGATCATCAGTCCTTGGGCGAGGACGCGTTGTAGAATCGCCCGCTCGGACATCGTTTTATCGGTCGTCTCGAACGTCCATGTCGTCCCCGTCCGCGAGACACGGACGACACTCGTGAGCGCGCTCCAATCGTCTGCCGTCGTCGTGTCATCGAACAGGCGAAGTTGGATGGACGATTTGGCCCCGAGCAAATCGGTGACGGTGCCTTCCATGAGCAGGCGTCCTTGACGGAGCAGGAGCACCCAGTCGCTCGCTTCCTCGGCGTCAGGGAGCACGTGCGTTGAATAGAGAATCATTCGCTCGCGTTTCAAGTCGCTCAAGAGATCGAGCACTTCCCGGCGGCCGCGCGGGTCAAGTGCTGATACCGGTTCATCGAGCAACAATAGTTCCGGGTCATGGACGAGCGCTTGGGCGATGCCGAGTCGTTGCCGCATCCCGCCTGACAAGTGCGCCGCCGGGCGGTCCACCGGTTCTAAGCCGACGCGTTTCAAGAGGTTCACGGCGTCGACGCCGGTCGTGCCCGTCAAGTCGGCCGCATATTTAATCGTCTCGACCGGTGTGAGGGAAGGATAGAGCGCCGGCCGTTGCGGTAAATAACCGACCCGGATCGTGTCGTGACCCTCGATCTGTCCGGACGTCGGCGTCGTCACACGGGCGATCATGTTGAGGAGCGTAGTCTTGCCGGCACCGTTCTCGCCGAGTAGCGACGTGCAGCCCGGACGCAACGAGAAGCTGACGTCATCGAGCGCGGTGAACGCGCCGAATCGTTTTGTGAGATGGCTCGCGTTCATTGTTTTGTCCGTCCCCAGAGGAAATAGACGATTGGACCGATGATGTTGATAAAGACGATGACGAGAAGCCACACCCATTTCGGACCGTTCGTCTCTTGTCGCTTGAGTAAATCGATCATGGCGACGACGAGGAGGATCAGTTGCAGTAACAATAAAGGCAATAAAATTAAAAGCAGCGTGCTCGGGTCATTCATAATTTCCATAGAGTTTCCCTCCTTAGTTAGCTGTACATATATTAGTTGATTCCACACATAGGACTTTATTCCTGTATCGAACACAAAAAATCCCTTTCTCGAGTTGAGAAAGGGAGCAAGTTATTTGACGATGATGACCGGTGCTTGCGCCCGTTTAGCGAGTTTATGGCTGACGCTGCCGAGGACGAACTCTTGGAACATATTGAGGCCGCGCGAGCCGACGACGACGTATTCGAACGGATCACGATTGGCGTATTTGACGAGCTCGACGTCCGGTTCGCCGCGGAGTTCGACGTATTCATAGGCAATGCCTTCCGCTTCGACCGTATCGAACAACGGTTGCATCATGCGTTTTCGTTTCGCTTCGAGATCGATCTTGCCGGTCGAGTTGAGCGCAGCCTCTTTCGATTCTTTCGCACTGACGACGTGAACGATATCAATCGATGCGTCTGACGCTTTGGCGAGTTGAATTGCCTTTGTTAAAGCCCGTCTCGAGTGGTCCGAGCCATCTGCCGCTAAAAAGATTTTACCCATTCTTTCAACGCCTCCTCTTGTACGCTTGCTACTACAAGTATATGCGATTTTTTATGAAAGCGCATTCGCAATTGTGACGATTCGAGATACAGAAAAAGGAAGTGAACACTGAGGTTCACTTCCTTTCTGATTATCGGACGATGACGACCGGCGCGAGCGCGCGTTTGGCCAGCTTATGGCTGACGCTGCCGAGCACGAACTCTTGGAACGTGTTCAAGCCGCGCGAGCCGACGACGACGTATTCGAACGGTTCATGGTTCGCATACTTGACGAGCTCGACGTCCGGTTCACCACGGAGCTCGATATATTCGTACTCGAGTCCGGCTGCTTCGATCGCCGAGAAGAAACGTTGCATCCGCTGCATCCGTTTCGCCTCCAAGTCGATCTTGCCTGTTGATTGTAAGGCACTTTCTTTTGACTCTTTCGAACTGACGACGTGAACGACATCAATTTTGGCGTTCGAGACTTTCGCGAGCTCGATCGCTTTCACAGTCGCACGCATCGAATGGTCCGATCCGTCAACGGCTAAGAAGATTTTTGTCATGTGAATCCCTCCCGAATTAATGTCCGATGCCTGCATCTTGTTGTTTCAAGTGAAGCGCAAGCGTATTGAGCAGCTTCTCTGAATCTTTGTTCAAGTTCAAGAGCTCTGGCTCGATTCCATTCGCACGATATTTGAAGACGACTTTGTCGATGGCGCCGATGGCCGAGTCGTCCCAAAGGTGGGTGTTCGAGAAGTTGATTGTCACATGTTTGATGTCTGCCTCGATATCTTCTTCGACGTCGAATTGGTTGACGAAGTCAGACGTTGAGGCGAAGAACAATTGACCGTTCACGACGTAGTGGGCGTGGCCGGCTTCGACGTTGCGGTCGAGTTCGACTTTCGAGATTTTCGCGGCGAATAAAATCGCAGCTGTTAAAATCCCGGCGAATACACCGATTGACAAGTCGTGTGTGAGCACAGTGACGAGCACAGTGACGAGCATGACGACCGTATCCGACTTTTGTGCCGTCCGGAGCGCTTTGAGCGAGCCCCAGTCAAACGTCGCATACGACACGAAGAACATGACACCGACGAGGGCGCCGACTGGAATCAACATAAGAACGTCACTGATTGTCATGATCATGATGAACAACGCGAGTCCAGCGACGAACGTCGATAGACGGCCACGTGCTCCTGACGAGACGTTGATGACCGATTGGCCGATCATCGCACAACCTGGCATCGCGCCGAAGAAACCGGCGATGATGTTGGCGATCCCTTGACCTTTTGACTCACGGTTCTTGTTCGAATCCGTTCCTGTCATGTCATCGACGATTTGAGCCGTGAGCAACGACTCGATCAAGCCGACGAAGGCGAGCGAGAAGGCATACGGCAAGATGATCATGAGCGTCTCGAGCGTGAACGGAACGTCAGGGAATAAGAATTCCGGCAACGTTGCTGAGATCGTTCCCAGGTCACCGATGTTTTTCGTATCGAGTCCCATAAAGACAGCAAGTAGCGTCATCGCGACGATGGCGACGAGCGGTGCCGGGATCGCGCCCGTGATACGTGGGAACAAGAAGATGATGACGAGTGATGCGGCGACGATTGCCCACATGATCCAGCTCTCGCCTTCAAAGTTTGGTAATTGAGCTTGGAAGATCAAAATAGCGAGGGCGTTAACGAAGCCGACCATGACCGCACGCGGGATGAACTTCATAAGACGCGCTATACCAAAGAACCCGAGCACGATTTGAATGATACCGGCTAAAATACCGGCTGCTAATAAATATTGGAGACCGTAATCTCGAACTAAATCGACAACGAGGAGCACCATGGCCCCGGTTGCAGCTGAAATCATCGCTGGTCGACCGCCCGTGATCGAAATGACCATGGCGATAATGAATGAAGCGTATAGACCGACCATCGGGTTCAGTCCAGCGATGAGTGAGAATGCGATCGCCTCAGGAATGAGGGCGAGCGCGACGACGATCCCCGCAAGGACGTCAGCCCGGACGTTACCGAGCCATTCTTGTTTGACAGTATTCAATTTTTCCAAAAAGAACACACCTCTCTTTATAGTTTTGACTTTGACCTCCGAGTCTCACGAAGATCAAATGCGTCATTATATGAAGGAAGCGGTTAAACCGACACATGTTTTCACAACGTGTTTTATCATAACGAACTTTTTCAGAAAAGACAATTGCTTATCATTAAAAACTATGGTAATTTCATAACGTAGAGGTTATATAACGATTTTGTTATACACGGGGTAAAGGAGAATGACGATGCATACGATAGATGATTTAAGTAAAGTGCTCAAAGTGCTCGCCGACCCGACACGGTTGACGATGCTCAAGCAAATGCAGGACGGGGAACAGTGTGCCTGCAGCTTCGTCGACTGTTTCGACATCTCGCAGCCGGCGATCAGCCGTCATTTGAAGATGATGCGTCAAGCGGGACTGCTGCTCGAGCGCCGGGACAAGCAATGGATCCATTACCGGTTGAACGAGACAAGCCCGTTCTATTCGATCGTCGTCGATCTGCTCGCACAAGTCGAGATGGTCGATGCGAGCTGTGACTGTGACGCCGAGTGTGCCATTTAAGGAGGAATAAACGATGAAACTTGAAGTATTCGAACCGGCCATGTGCTGTCCGACCGGACTATGTGGCCCATCGATCGATCCGGAACTGACGCGGATCGCGACGATCCATTACGTGTTGAAACAACGCGGTTTCGACGTCGAGCGTTATAACCTCGCCTCGGAGCCGAACCGTTTCGTTGAAAACGCAAACGTGCAATCCGAGATCACGAAAGGGCTCGACACGCTCCCGCTCACCGTCATCGATGGCGAGATCGTCAAACGCGGCGCCTACATGACGAACGAAGAGATCGCCGAACTGACTGGTCTCCCGGTCACGGCGTTCGCGAAACAAGACGGCGAGAAACCGAAAGTCCGCATCACGCTTAAAAAATAAGGAGGCGCGTCATGATGAATCACTTTGATTTTAATACGATTGAGCCGACCCGTTACATGTTTTTGACTGGGAAAGGCGGCGTCGGGAAGACGTCGACCGCCTCGAGCCTCGCTTTGACGCTCGCCGACCGTGGCAAGCGCGTCTTGCTCGTCTCGACCGACCCGGCAAGCAATTTGCAGGACGTGTTCGAGATGGAACTTGACGAGACACCGCGAGTAGTCCCTGGGACAGAGCTGTCGATTGCGAACTTTGACCCGGAAGAAGCGGCAAAAGCGTACATGGAACGCATGGTCGGTCCGTATCGCGGTGTACTACCAGACGTCGCCATCCAGTCGATGGAAGAGCAGCTGTCCGGTGCCTGCACGGTTGAGATCGCGGCGTTCGACCAGTTCACCGAGCTGTTGACGTCAGAGACGGCCCGTGACATGTACGACCATGTCATCTTCGACACGGCACCGACCGGGCATACGCTCCGGTTGCTCACGCTCCCGAGCGCGTGGGACGAATTTTTAGAGACGAACACGACCGGCGTTTCGTGCCTTGGACCACTTGCTGGATTATCAGACAAGCAACACCAATATAAACGGGCGGTCGAGACGCTTTCGAACGGGGACGAGACGACACTGCTACTCGTCGCCCGTCCTGAGACGTCGACGCTCGTCGAGGCGAGTCGTGCCGCGACGGAGCTCCACGCAATTGGGATCGAGCGGATGCAGCTCGTCATCAACGGTGTCGTCGATCCAGCGGAAGGCACGGACCGTTATACGAGACGGTTCATCGAGCGCCAACAAGACGCGCTCGCCAACTTGCCACAAGGCGTCGACACGCTCGAGACGTTCACGCTCCCATACGCCTATGAGAACTTGGTCGGCGTCCCGGCGTTGCGCCGCTGGGTGAACGGGGAGACGGTCGACGTACCGGATATGACGTATGATGCGAGCCGTTACGGTTCGATTGATACGCTCGTCGATGAAGTCGAAGCGGACGGTCCGAGCGTCATCATGACGATGGGGAAAGGTGGGGTCGGCAAGACGACGCTCGCCTCACTCCTCGCCGTCGCTTTAAGCGAACGCGGCCACGCCGTCCATTTGACGACGACCGACCCGGCGGCACACGTCGCCTTCACAATCGGTGAGGACGTGCCCGCCACGTTCACGGTCGACGCGATCGACCCGAAAGTCGAGATTGAGAACTATCGGGCCGACGTGTTCCGTGAAGCGGGGGACATGACCGATGAACAGCACGCGATGCTTGAAGAAGACTTGCGTTCGCCGTGTACGGAAGAGATCGCGGTTTTCCGTGCTTTCGCCGGTCAAGTCGCCAAAGCGAAAGACCGGTTCGTCGTCATCGACACGGCACCGACCGGACATACACTGCTCTTGCTCGACGCGACCGAGAGCTATCACCGTGAGCTCGAACGCTCGACCGGTGTCGTCCCGGAAGCGGTCCGCGAACTGTTGCCGAAACTTCGTGACCCGAAACAGACACACGTTGTCATCACGACGCTCCCTGAAGCGACACCGGTATATGAAGCCGAGCGGCTCGTCACCGACTTGGAACGGGCCGGTATCCGTCCGTTCGCCTGGGTCGTCAACCAATCGTTCACACCGCTCGACGTCGAAAGTAAACTGCTCACGGCGAAAGTCGCGAGCGAGGCGACTTGGCTCGAACGGGTGAACGCGTATCCGCGCCCGACGCTGCTCTCGTGGCAACAACACTTGCCGGTCGGCTATCCGGCGTTATCTCAACTATTGAAGGAGGAAGTCAAATGAACATCACGAATGAAGCGATCGATTTTATGAAAACAGCACTCGAGGATGAAGAAGTGAAATCAGTCCGGATCTGTACGGAAGCAGGGTGCTGCGGACCGACGCTCGGTCTGCATATTGCCGCTCCGGAAGCGATGGACGACGTGAAAGATTATGACGGCCTCACGTTCGCTGTCTCGAAAGACGCAGAAGCGATGGCTGAGAACGTCACGCTCGACGTCGAAATGACAGAAGACAGCGCGAGCCTCGTGCTCCGTGGTCTTCAAGAAACGTGCTAACAAAAATAGAGATTATTGGAGGAACTCATTGTGCAGTGGATTGCTAGTATCATCTTTTTAGTGACGCTCTTCCTCATCATCAAGCAACCGAAAGGCCTCGGCATCGGTTACTCGGCGATGGGGATGGCGGCCATTGCCCTCATCACTGGGGTCGTCAATTTTGATGACGTCGGAACGGTATGGGGCATCATTTGGAACGCGACGTTTACGTTTATCGCCATCATTCTCATCTCGCTCATTTTGGATGAGATCGGATTCTTTGAGTGGGCCGCTTTACATATGGCTCGAATCGCCGGGGGCGGCGGTGTCAAACTGTTCGTCTACATCACGCTTCTCGGTGCGCTCGTCGCCGCATTATTCGCGAACGACGGGGCGGCGCTCATCTTGACGCCGATCGTACTCGCGATGGTACGGGCGCTTAAATTACCGGACGCCGTCGTCTTGGCGTACGTCATCGCCTCGGGCTTCATCGCCGATACGGCAAGTTTGCCGTTCGTCGTCTCGAACCTCGTCAACATCGTCTCGGCCGACTTCTTCGGCATCGGTTTTGCCGAGTATGCGGCGCGGATGGTGTTCGTCAACGTGTTCGCCGTCGCCGGCAGTCTGCTCGTCTTGTACTTGTACTTTAAAAAAGACATCCCGAAGCAGTACGACTTGTCAAAACTCGTCGAGCCGAGCACGGTCATTAAAGACCATAAGATGTTCCGCTTGTCGTGGGTCGTCCTCGCTCTGCTCGTCATCGGCTACTTCACGAGCGACATCATCGGCATCCCGGTCTCACTTGTCGCCGGTGTCATCGCCCTGTTCTTCCTGATCATGGCGAACCGTTCGCCTGCTGTGAAGACGGAGCAAGTCGTTAAAGGCGCGCCATGGGCGATTGTCTTCTTCTCGCTCGGGATGTACATCGTCGTCTACGGCCTACAAAACGCGGGGCTGACGCAAGTGCTCGCCAACTTCATCGACTGGTTCTCAGGTAGCGTGTTAACGGCCACGTTCGGGATGGGCTTCTTGGCCGCGATCTTATCGTCGGTCATGAACAACATGCCGACCGTCATGATCGACGCGCTCGCCATCGATTTGACGAATACATCGGGTCAGATTCGCGAAGCGCTCATCTATGCGAACGTCATCGGTTCCGACCTCGGACCGAAGATCACACCGATCGGGTCGCTCGCGACGCTCTTGTGGCTTCACGTGCTCCGCTCAAAAGGACTCAAGATCGGTTGGGGACAATACTTTAAAGTCGGGATCATCTTGACGATCCCAACGCTTGCCATCACGTTGCTCGGCCTGTATATCAGCTTACTACTATATTGAGGAGTGGATTTTTTATGAAGTTAGTCATCATCGGTTCAGTCGCTGCCGGTACATCGGTCGCGGCGAAAGCACGTCGTAACAACGAAGACGCACAAATTACGATTTACGACCGCGATTACGATATCTCCTACTCGGGTTGCGGGATCCCATATTACGTCGGAGGCGAAGTCGAGTCACGTGATGACTTGACGCCACGCGACGCCGCTTTCTTCAAAAAGCGTTACAACATCGATGTCATGACGCGTCATAACGTGACGGCAATTGATGCAGACGCGAAGACGGTCACGGTCGAAAACCTGGAGACGGGTGAGACGTTCACGGACAGCTATGACGTCCTCGTCCTCGCGACCGGCGCCTCGAGCATCGTCCCGCCGATCCCGGGCGTGAAGTCAGATAACGTCTTCCCGATCCGCAACATCCAGAACGCGGAAGCGACACGCAACTTCGTCGACGCGACGAACCCGAAACATGCGACGGTCATCGGGGCCGGCTTCATCGGTCTTGAGATGGCCGAGCAGCTCAAACTTCGTGGCATCGACGTCACGATCATCGAGCGCATCCCGCAAGTGATGCCGCCGCTCGACAAAGACATGGCGTGCCGCGTCGAGGACCACCTCGAGAAGAACGGCATCGAGCTGTTGCTCGGTGAGACCGTGACAGAGCTCGTCGGCGACGGTCACGTCGAACGCGTCGTCACGGAGAGCGGGAAGACAATCGACACGGACCTCGTCATCCTATCGGTCGGTGTCCGTCCGAACACGGAACTCGCCAAGTCGATCGGTGTCACGATCGGTGAGACGGGTGCGATCGCCATCAACGAACGGATGGAGACGAACGTGGACGGCGTCTATGCTGCCGGCGACGTCGCTGAAAGCGTCTCGCTCGTCACGGGTAAACCGATTTGGCGTCCGCTCGGCTCGACGGCGAACAAGATGGGGCGTGCGCTAGGTGACCTGCTCACGGGTGGGGAACTCGAACACCGTGGCATCCTCGGAACGGGCATCTTCAAAGTGTTCGGTCTCGCGGTCGCGCAGACAGGTCTCTCGGAGCGTGAAGCGCGTGAGCTCGGCTACGACGTCGAAGTGCTCCACAACACGAAACCGGACAAACCGGCCTATATGGGCGGGAAAGACATGACGATCAAAGCAATCGGCGACCGGGCGACACGTCAACTGCTCGGCGTCCAAATCGTCGGCTTCGAAGGTGTCGACAAACGTATCGACGTGTTCGTCACGGCAATCACGTTCAAAGCGAAAGTTGATGATTTGTTCCACCTCGACCTCGCGTACGCACCGCCGTTTTCGACGACGAAAGACCCGGTCATGTACACGGGGATGGCACTGGCGAACAGCATGAACAAGTCGGCCCGTCTCATCACGCCGGCTGAGCTACAGCAGCGGATCGACGCGGACGAGGACATCCAGGTCATCGACACACGGAAAGCGGCGCAGTTTGAGAAGGCGTGCGTTGACAATGCGGTCAACATCCCGCTCGGCAAGCTTCGCGAGGCGTCAAAAGACCTCGATAAAGACAAGCCGACGGTCGTCTACTGCAACGGTGGCGTCACTGGGAACGCGGCGCAAAATGTGCTCCGTAACCTCGAGTTCACCGACGTCTATAACTTGTCAGGCGGCAACAAGAACTATCAGTTGTTTAAAAAATACGGTAACTAATCAATTAGACCCGACTCGCATGAGTCGGGTCTAATTTGCATGGTGCTGATTCCATTTGCTGACCCGGTTGCGACCGCTACGCTTGGCGACGTAGAGACCGAGGTCGGACTTTTTGATGAGCTGTTCGGACGTGGCGATCTTTGGTTCGGACGTACTCGTGACGCCGATCGAGACGGTGACATCGAGCTGCTTGCCGTCCGGAAGTGAAAACGGACTTTCCGCGATTTGACGCACGTAGCGATTGGCGATGACGAACCCTTGCGACAAGTTGCAGTCCGACAACAGCACCGAGAACTCTTCGCCACCGTGGCGACACACCATATCATCGGCACGGGCCGTCTCGGTGAGCCGTTTGCCAAGCTCGATCAAGATGGCGTCACCGGCGTCATGACCATACGTATCGTTCACCGATTTAAAATGATCGATATCGAGTAAGAGTAGCGTAATGTCATATGGACTCGAGAACACTTCCTCGTCAACGCGCTTCATCTCTTCCTCGAAGCGACGACGGTTGCCAAGACCCGTTAAGGCGTCGGTGTAGGCGGCTTCGCGATATTTTGTGATCTGCCGTTCCGAGCGCTGCATCTTACGGATGCCCCCATAGACGATATGAAGGACGAAACCGGTTGAATATCCAATCGTGACGAAAGCGATTAACGTGTAGACGTACATTTTTGGATCTGCATAGGTACTAAAATTTAAGAGCGAGAACAAGGTGATGAAACCGAGGCTGATGACGTTGACGATGCGAATGTCCCGCGTCGGTTTGATCCGCTCCCGGAGTTTCATATAGACGACTGCAGTTGTGGCTGCGACCGTATAGTCGAGAAAAACGATTAATAGCAACGTATCCGATATGATGAACGGGAGCAGCAAGATGCTCGAGACGTACGTGATCCGGACGCCTTGGAGGCCAAAATAAAGACCGGCAATGATGATGGGGACAAACCCATACTGAAAGTCGGCTTGGGCGTTCCAGAGCACACCGTGCAATGTAATCACGATCGTCAGGCCGGCGAGGAGTAGTGAAATCGTAAATTGCCGTCTTAACGGGAGCTTGCTCGTGAACCCGAGCTTCGTGAGGCGCGAGATCATATAAAGGCCGATCAGCAGTAAGCTGGCGTTGGCAATCAAGTTATTGATTAAATTGGTCATCGACATTTTAAAAATTCCTCCCCTATTTTCTATATTCGGCAGATGAGGATAAAAAAGCAATCATTTTGTGATGGAAAAATGAGTTCGAACCAACAAGTGGCTTGATATGGGAAACGTTAGTTGTTCATTTAGAAAAGAATTGAAATTAAGGAAGCGAACGTTTACAATTTTTATGTAAGCGTTTTCCTAAATTCATGCTACAAGGAGGGACCCACATGGTCAACAAACAATGGAAACCGGTATGGGCAGTTGTGCTAACGTTTGCACTGATTCTGTCGATGTTTCCGATGTCAGCGTCTGCCCTTGATAAAGAGTCGACACTAGTCGTCGTCCACTATCAAGAAGCGCCGGACAATCAAATGGATTGGAACTTATGGCTTTGGGCGAATGGCCCAGATTACTTCCCGAACAAAGGCTTCGCCTTTAACGGCGAGGACGATTACGGCAAGGTGGCGGCCTACGAATTCCCGGTCGACTCACCTGAACAGATCGGTCTCATCGTCCGAACGGACAATTGGGACAAGGATAAAGGGTCGGAAAGCGACCGCCTGATCACGAAAGATATGATCAAGGACGGTGTCGCCGAAGTGTGGATCAAGTCGGGCGACACGAAAATCTACACGTCGAACCCGGACGGGGAGACGGCGAAGACGGAAGTCGACATGAAAGTCCACTACTTCCGCTATGACAATACATACACGGACTGGGGTGTTTGGACGTGGCCGGATGGTGGCGACGGTCAAAGCATCAACTTCGATGAGACGGACGCCTACGGCGGTGTCGCGAACGTGAAGTTTGCGAACCCGGATGCGAAACAACTCATCGGTCTGATCACGAAAAAAGGCGAATGGTCTGATAAAGACGGCGAAGATCGCTTCGCGCTCAGCACGGCGAAAGAGATTTGGCTCGTCGAAGGTGATTCGACGATCTACTATTCAGAGCCTGAAATCGACCGCTCACCAAAGATCGTCTCGTTCGAGGCAAACACGTTCCGTCAGGCGGAACTAACGCTTAACCGGGCGGTCGATGAGCAGTTCCTTAGTGAATTGACGGTCGATGGCGCGGCAGTCGAGTCGGTCGAGAAGGCTGGCGACAAATCGGTCACAGTTAACTTCAGCGCTGACCTCGACTTGGCGCAAGTCATCACGGCGTCGCACCCGACGTTCGGGGACAAAGTACTGCAAGCAGGCGACGTGCTCCGATCACCGGAATTCGATGCGAAATACGCGTATGACGGCAAGCTCGGCGTCACGTACAAGCAGTCGAAGACAAACTTCGTGCTTTGGGCACCGACGGCTCAAGACGTTTCACTCGAGCTGTGGAACATGCCGAAAGACCGTCCGGCGAACGACAAGGATATCAAGAAAACGATTGCGATGAAGCGCGGCGAACGCGGCACGTGGACTGCTGAAGTCCGCGGCGACCTCGACGGCATCGGCTACACGTACAACATCAAGCATGCGTCAGGCAGCGTCCGTGCGGTCGATCCGTATGCGACAGCGGTCGGCGTCAACGGGGACCAAGGGGTCATCGTCGACTTGAACGAGACGAAACCGAAACGGTGGAACTCGATGAAGCCTAAGCTTCAAAACGCGACGGACGCGATCATCTACGAGACACACGTCCGTGACTTCTCAATCTTTGACGTCACATCGGATAAGTATGATTCAGGCATAGCGAATAAAGGCAAATACCTAGGTGTCGTTGAACCGGGTACGCGTCTCCTTGTAGACGGCAAAAAGACGGCGACGAAGACAGGACTTGATCACGTCAAAGACCTCGGTGTGACGCACGTCCAGTTCATCCCGGTGTATGACTACAACACGGCCTCGGTCGACGAGACGAAACCGAACGCGACATACAACTGGGGCTATGACCCGAAAAACTATAATGCGCCGGAAGGTTCATACTCGACGAACCCTTATGACGCAAAAGTTCGAATCATGCAGATGAAAGAAATGATCCAAGGTCTCCACGACAACAATTTGCGTGCCGTCATGGACGTCGTTTATAACCATATGTTCGATGCGCAAGCCTCGAACCTTCATAAGATCGTACCAGGCTACTACTACCGTTACACGGCCGGCGGAGACTTCGCGAACGGGACGGGCGTCGGCAACGACACCGCGTCTGAGCGCAAGATGATGCAAAAACTCATCGTCGATTCAGTCGTCTACTGGGCGAAAGAATATCATTGGGACGGGTTCCGCTTCGACCTCATGGGAATCCACGACGTCGAGACGATGAACCAAGTCCGTCAAGCACTAGACAAAGTCGATAAATCGATCCTCGTCTTCGGCGAGGGTTGGGACCTAAGCACACCGCTCGACCCCGCATTGAAAGCGAACCAAAAGAACGCCTATAAGATGCCGGGCGTCGCGCACTTTAACGACAACATCCGTGACGGCTTGAAAGGCAGCGTCTTTATCGACACGGATAAAGGATTCATCAACGGCAAAGACGGTCTTGAGAACCGCATCAAAACAGGAATCGTCGGTGAAATCGACTATAACGCCGAGATCAAAGGCTTCACGAAAGAGCCGACGCAAGCAATCACGTACGTCGAAGCGCATGACAACCATACGCTTTGGGATAAGCTTGAACTCACAAATCCAATCGCTTCAGAGTTGAACAAGACGAAAATGCACCGTCTTGCGTCAAGCATCCTCTTGACGAGCCAGGGGACGACATTCCTCCATGCCGGCCAAGAGTTCATGCGGACGAAAGAAGGCGACCATAACTCGTACAAATCGCCAGACCGCATCAACCAAATGGACTGGAAACGCGCCGCCGACCGTAAGGCGGACGTCCAGTACATGAAAGGCTTGATTGAGATGCGTAAACAAAACCCGGGCCTTCGCATGACGAAAGCGACCGATATCAAGAAAAACTTGAAGTTCTATCAAGCAGAAGCGAACGTCATCACGTATTTGATCGATGACAAAGCACCTAGCCAGAAGAAAGATTTGTTTGTGACGCATAACGCTAACCCGTCGCAAGTGACAGTGAAGCTTCCGAAAGGACAATGGAACATCATTGTGAACGGCAAGCAGGCGGGCACGAAAACAATTAAACGAGTGTCAGGTTCGGTCAACGTTCCGGCCTACTCAACGTTCGTCTTAAAGCAACCATAATGCGCGAGACCACGGAGCACATATCCGTGGTCTTTTTTTACGTTGCAATCGTGTAGAGGAGTAGGTAAACAGTATATTAAGACATGACATTTTTTTGAATATATGTCTGTGATTCGGTTCATTTCCCTTATTTGAAAAATGCGGAAGCATTTTCAACTAATCAATCTTGTATAATCAAGTTAACACGTATCGAAACGTGACATTTGTCACACGAAGGAGTGGTACACATGGGCTTCTTCCGTAATTGGAAGCATGTATTAGAATCAAACGTTGAGCAGGCCGAGCACGATGGACGAATCAATATCGATCCGTTACTGCTCGATCAATATCCGGACGCAGTGTACGTCCTGGATCGAGACTTGAACTTCGTCGACTCGAACGAAAAGTTGTCGCTCCTCTTTAGCGGGGAAGAGGAACGTTTCGTCCATCCTGCATCCTGGCTTCCAAAACTAGAAAGTGAACGTGTTCACGCCTTTCATCAGCGGGCGCTCCAAGGGGAGACCGTTCATTATGAACTGAAAGCGTTGAATGCGGACAAGCGACGCATCCATCTGTCAGTCACGAACACGCCGCTCTATACCGGCCGGGTCATCACCGGATTGTACGGTGTCGTCAAAGACTTGACGACCCAGATGGAACTGCGTGAACGATACAATCGGATGAAAGTGGGACGGACGCTGTTCGAGCGCATCCCAGGTCTCATCCTGATCGAACTTGATCTCGAGTCCGGCGAGTTTTACCATTCACCGCAGACGGGTGAACTGCTCGGGTTATCTAAGCGGCAACTTGGAGATATGAAACGCGAACATTTCCGTAACATGATCCATGAGGATTACCGTCCAGAATTTGCGGCAGCCATCGAGACGCTCATCCACGATGCTGACGTGCAAGAGTATGAGACTCAAATCAAGGCGTTCAATCCGAAGCAACAAAAATATTTGGACTTGATCGTCAAAGTCGGTATGTCAAAAGATCGAAAATCAGTGACGTGGGCAATGTTTGACGTCACCAATTTGGTCAAAGTCGAAGAAGCGCTCACGATGGAGCAGTCCAAAGTGAAGCAGTTGTGCGAAATCGTCGACTCGGTCATTTTTGAACGTTATTTCGAGACGAAACAGTTCAAATTTTTGACGCCGGGCTTCTCGCACATCTTTGGCTATACGGAAGACCAGTTCAACACACACCCTGACTATTGGCAGCGTGTCGTCGTTCCTGACGACGTGCCGAAAGTGAACCAAGCCCGAGAAGTGACGCTCAGCGGTAAAACGACAACGTTCTCGTATCGTATCTATGCGAAAGGCAATGTCAAATGGATCGAAGAGAACCGGGAGCCGATTTTTTCTGAAGACGGCATCGTCATCGGGTTTCGGACGCTCGTCAAAGACATCACCCAACTGAAAGAGCAGCAACAAGAGATTTGGCGCCTCGCCTCGCTCGACCCGATCACGAACATGCCAAACCGTGAGTCGATCACAGGATCGGTCTATCAACTCACGCGCAAACGCGACCCGTTCACATTGTTCTCGCTTTCGTTCAACCGGATTGCCGAAATCAACAATACGTTCGGCTACGAGCTCGGTGACGAGTGGCGTGTCGCGACGGTGAACCAATTGATTCGTCTGTTGCCAAAAGACGCCTTGCTCGGTCATCTCGATGCGGATAACGTCTTGATTGTGTTGCCGCGCCGGATGGAAGACCCAGAAGTGCTCGCGCTCGGGAAAGAGTTAGGAACGTTGTCGAAATATCGATTCCATATTGACGTGTACGACTTGTTCGCGCGTATCTCGATCGGCGTGAGCCGCTATCCTGAAGACGGGGCACAGGCGAGCGAATTGATCAAGCACGCATGTGTCGCCATGAACCGGGCCGATAAAAAGTTCGGGACGCAACTCGAACTGTATTCGTCGCAAATGGACATCGAGTCACTCAAACGCTACGAGCTGTTGCGCGATATGCGAGGTGCGCTGCAAAACAACGAGTTCTATTTGATGTATCAACCGAAAGTGAACGCCTGGACCGGTCAAATCGTCGGAGCCGAGGCGCTCATGCGTTGGACGCACCCGACGTGGGGCTCGATCTCACCGGCCGAGTTTATTCCGCTCGCCGAGGAAAGCAGCCTCCATCTCGATTTGACGAACTGGTTGATCGAAGAGGTGTGCCGCTATATCACATCGCTCAAACATCGAGTCCCGATCTCGATCAATGTCTCAGCCAAATACTTGTATCAAGAACGGTTTGAACGCGTGTTCGAAGAGATGTTAGACCGCTTCCACGTCCCGGCGTCGTATCTCGAAGTCGAGATCTCGGAGACGTCACTGTTAGACGACGCCCAGCAGATCACACAAGCGTTCGAACGGTTGAACAGCCTCGGTATCCCGATCGCGTTTGACGACTTCGGTAAAGGGTATTCGTCGCTTGCTTACTTGCAGGCGTACAGTGCCCAGACGATCAAGATCGACCGCATCTTCGCACACAACGTCAACCAAAGCCGAAAAGCCCAAGGCATCATCCGGAGTCTGCTCCTCATCGCCGAAGAGTTCGGGATGAACGTCGTCGTCGAGGGTGTCGAGATGATGGATGACTTACTTCGACTCCGTGAGTTCGGGTGTCACGTCATTCAAGGTTTTATTTTCAGCCGACCGTTGCGAGAATCCGATTTTGAACAAGCGCTCGAGACGGGAACGCTCATTCCGATCGAGGAGTACGTCGAGACGATCCAACCGGCGAACCGGTTGATCCACGCCGGCATCACGATCACGCGCCTGCGCAATCAAGCGGTCGCGGTTGGGACATCGCCAATCGTCATCATGAAGCGCGGCTTTAAAGCAATCGCCTTCTATGGCTCGATCCGGTTACCGGTCGATAGTGACATCAATCTCGTCATCTTGCTTGATGACGGGCAGCCGTCGCTGCCGATTCAAGTGACGCGATTGACCGAGCTTGCGAACGGATTATATCAATATGAAGCGACGTACGAACAGACCGTCGAACTCGAGAAACGGCTGACTGCGCTCGAGAGTGACAAACCGCGCGGCTTTACGATTCAACAAGCGAAAGACTTAGTCGAAGGATGAGACACAGCGAGCCGGATTTGCCGGCTCGCTTTTTGTGCGCTCTAAAACTAGAAACGGGACGCAGTTTTCTCTAAGATGGAAGGGACAGATTAGAAGAGGAGACAGAAACGATGGATCGACTACAGGCAGCCCGCCACTTTTTCTCACAACTTGAAGGGGAGCATACCGAACGGTTACGGGAGATCGAAGCCGAAATCGATCGGACCGGGACGTACACGCTCACGACGGACGAATTGGCGTCCGGGGCAAAACTCGCATGGCGCAACTCGAACCGCTGCATCGGCCGCTTGTTTTGGCAGACGCTCACCCTCCACGACGCGCGTGACGCGGAAACGTTCGACGAGGTGTTTGAAGCAATCGTCGCCCATCTTCGCTACGCGACGAACGGCGGAAAGATCCGCTCGACGATGACCGTCCTCCCGAACCATTTTCGGATTTTGAACACGCAACTCATCCGTTACGCGGCGTACGAGACGACAGACGGCATCGTCGGTGACCCGCTATCGCTGTCGATGACGAGACAAGCGATGCGTCTCGGTTGGGCCGGGGCCGGTACTGCTTTCGATCTGTTACCGCTCTTGCTTACAGACGGGAACGAAATCCGCATGTATGAACTGCCGGCCGATGCCGTGCTCGAGGTCGATATTCGCCATGACGACGTCGATTTGTTCGGGGGACGTGACGTCAAGTGGCACGCCGTCCCGGCCATCGCTGACATGGAGATTGAAATCGGTGGACACCGCTTCACATCGGTCCCGTTCAACGGGTGGTACATGGAGACAGAGATCGGGGCGCGCAACCTCGCCGACGTCGAGCGCTACAACCTGCTCCCGCTTGTCGGGGCATCACTCGGTCTCGATACGTCAAAAGAGCGGACGCTCTGGCGTGACCGCGCCCTCGTCGAGCTGAACGTCGCCGTCTTGCAATCGTTCGAGCGCGCCGGCGTGACGATTGTCGACCATCATACAGCGGCGAAACAATTTAAACGGTTCGAGAAAAATGAGACGGACGCCGGTCGTGACGTGACCGGACAGTGGAGTTGGCTCATCCCGCCGCTGTCACCGGCCTCGACCCACGTCTTTCATCGACACTATGATGACAAGATTGTGACGCCGAACTTGTTCGCGCGGTCAGGTTGTCCGTTTTCAGCGTTTCAAGCCAAGCCAAAAGAGGAATCTAAAGGCTAGGAAACGAAATGAAAGGATGATGAACGTGGCAGTCCCAATCTGGAAACGCGCTGTAGCAAGTCGAATCGATAAAGTCCTATTGGAAGCACCCGCGAAACTCGTGGAAAAAACAATCCGTAAAAAAATTTGGCCGGGTAAAGAAGTAAAAAATTATTACTTACCGACACTCGTCTCCATCGCAGGAGAAGCCTACTTCTTGCTGAACCGGGACGGGCAGACGATCGGCGACAAAATCGTCGGCATTAAAGTCGTGAGCCAAGACGGTCGACCGCTTTCCTTCGAGCAAGTCATGAAACGGACGCTCTACAAGGACGTCGTTTATCCGGCGACGCTTGGTCTACCACTTCTTCGTGCGCTTCAACAGATGAAGTCGAATAAAGACCTCGAACTTCCGCACGATGAATTCGCCCACACGAAACTGATTTCGACAAAATGAACGGGAGCAGGACGATTCCGCAATCGTTCTGCTTTTTTCTTCGGGGAAGTGGCGGGGGAAATGGGTTATAATGAAAGAGGAAAAAATTGAACGACTACTGGAGGACTATTTGTTATGACAAAAATTGCATGGATCACCGATAGTATGGCCAACTTCTCGAAAGAGGAGGCCGCCCAGCTCGGCGTCGAGATCGTCCCGATCCAATTGATCGTCGACGGGAGCGGCTACAGTGAAGTCGACCTCTCGATTGAGGAATTGCACCGCTACATGATCGACCAAAAGAAAGAAGCGAAGACGTCGCAACCGATTTTTGGTGACTTCATCTCGCGTTACGAGCGCTTAAAAGAAGAAGGGTACGATTGCGCCATCGCCGTCCACTGTTCAAACGGACTGAGCAGCACCGTCAAAAACTCGAGTGCAGCGGCTGAGGCGGCTGGATTTAAAGTTTACACGGTCGACTCGCACGCAGCGCTCGAGGCGCAGCAAGAGCTCGTCCGTCTCGGTCTCGCTGCCGAGGCAGAAGGCAAATCGGTCGAGGAAATCGTCGCTCTTCTCGAAGCGTGGCGTGACAAGAAAAACTTCTTCATGATCATCGGGAACATGGAGACGATGCGCCGGGGCGGACGTGTGTCATCAGGTGAGATGTTCCTCGCGAACATCTTGAACATCAAACCGATCATCACGCTCGACGAATCTGGGAAAGTCATCCCGTTCAAAAAAGTGCGTTCGATCAAAAAAGCGTACGTTGAGATGGTCACCGAACTCGAACGTCTTCATGCGGCGAATGGGATCCATAACAACCGTGTCTTCGTACAGACGGCGCTCGCGCCAGAGATGCAAGACAACCTCGTCGCGCTCATCCAAGCGAAATTGCCGGAGATTGATGTCGTGAAGACACGTTTCTGTCCGTCGATTGCGGTCCATGCCGGCTTTGAGACGGTCGGTGTGCTTTGGCTCGACGCTTAAGTTGAAAGGGGGAGACAGCATGGAGGCTGTGAACACACTTTCGATGTTGAACGAACGGGTCGCCGAGGCGGAGCAGTTGCTCGTCTATGTCTCGCATCCGGGATGCAGCGTCTGTCACTCGCTCAAGCCGCAAGTCGAGGACATGTTGACGCATTTTCCTGACATCGAAGCGGTCGCGGTCGACTCGGACGAGGTGCCGGATATCGCCGGCGCCTATTCGATCTTCACCGTACCGGTCATCTTGTTCTTCATCGACGGCAAAGAGATGCTCCGCCGGGCCCGGTTCGTGCCAATCGGTGAGTTGACCCACCAACTCGAACGGCTCCAAGAGATGAGAAAGTAAATCCACAGACGTGTGTCTGTGGATTTTTTTGATTGTCGTGATGATGTAACGGGAATTAATGAAGTGATTCTGTCACTTTTGCAACGAAGGAACGGAGGAATGTGTGATGGAGATGATACGCCACTCGGAATGGGCTGAGACAAAGCTCACGCTCCATTTGCTGTCGCAAATCTTGGGGAAAATCAAGTTGGCTTTGGCTCCGCAAGAGCCACAATGGACACACGTCACGTTGCCCGTTGCGCTGAGCGGCTTTTCGACTGGCCCGCTCGTGCAAGGGGAGACGTGGCTACAACTCGACGTCGATGTCTTTCAATCTCATATCAGAGTCCAAGTCGGTGCCGACACGTCGGTATTCCCGCTCGAAGCAGGCAAGTCGATCAGTACGTACTATGAAGAAATCATGGGTGCCCTGCGCGCAAACGGCGTCTCGGTCGCCCTCAATCCGAGAACGCAAGAGATGCGGGAGTTACGTTATCTGGACCGGGACGAGACACCGCTCGCCTATGACGCTATGGCGGCGCAACGAGGCATCCGTCTGTTTCAATACGCCGCGCGGGAGCAAACGGCATTTCTCGCACCGCTCCGCTGTCGGAAAGTGAAGCCAGGCCTGTTTTGGGGAACGTTTGACGTGTCGTCGCTCATCGTCTATGGACGGCCTGAGCCGTTCCCGGAAGATAAAGTCATCGAGAAGGCAGCGTTTGACGAGCACATGGTCGAGTTCGGGTTTTGGCTCGGTGATGAAGCGGTCGATATTCCGACGTTCTTCATCTTGCCTTACCCGTTCCAGTACACGGAGATCGGGACGGAGCGGCTCAAACCGCAAGACGCCTATTATGATGCCGGCAAGAGCGAGTTCTTTTTATCTCTTGAGAACGTAGGGGAAACGAGAGACGTGCAGGCGTTCTTCCGGACGTCGTTCGATATTTTGAGCGAACAGCTCGAGTGGGAAGGGTGCGACCATTACTTTATGCCGCTCGACATGCCGAAACAACAAGAGCTCACAGACGAATGATCTGTGAGCTCTTGTTTACTTTAGGGGCTGGTAGCGAGTAGATGGCCCGTTTCCGACACGGATGATTTTCCATTCGGCTATTAGCTGTTCGATTAGTTGTACAGTACCTTTTTGTTGCTCGTCCGATGGCGCCCCGACCCCTGCAGGAATGCAATCCGACGGAGACCCAGCAGCGACGCGAGTCGCGATGCGGCTCCGGGATTGCCTGCGGAAAGCGTGGGCGCCGGAAGGACGAGCGATATCAAAAAATCGATCAATCTGGATGTGGGTCCAAATTAATCGATTGACATGTCATTCTGCAATTTGTGGTACGAGGTAGATCAAGCCGAACGGGTTATGGAGCAAGTTGTCGATTGACGTGCGCTCGTCTTCGCCCATCTCGACCGTGAACGTCTTGCCGTCCTCGAACGTGAAGCTGTCGCCGTCACCGAACATCGATCCGCCTGCGATCAAATGGAAGTTGAACGAATGGATGACGTGGATCGCGTCTTCGATCTCGAGTGTTTCTGGTACGGCGACGTCGGCATGGCCGAACGCTTTCATGCCCCACGACACGTACGCCGTCTCTTCTTCCGTGATGGCGGTGAGGAGCGAGTAGTCGAGGGCGAGGTCTTCTTCTTTCGACGCTTGCCATTCGTCTTTCGAATAAGCGACGCCTGCCGTCTCGACCATGACACCGAGTCCGCCGGCGTTCAACAGGGCGTTCGCCCCGCGACGGGCCGCGGCGATGTCTGTCACATCATTGACGTCGCCGATCAAATAGACGATATGTGTGTGACGCGTAAGTCCTTTGGCGATTTTCGGTGTGAAGCCGCTCGTGCTGGCGTGAATCATCGCCTCGGCGAGCGCCGGGTCGCGTTCGACGACTTCGACGGTGAACGCTTTTCCGGTCTCGTCTTCTAACAGCAACAGACCGGCCATCGTATAGCCTTCGCTATGTAAACTGATTTTTTCGCTCACGGCCTCGGCCGATGGCCAGTTTCCTGGGATGGCGAGTAACACTTGTGTACGGTTCATTAGAATCATCCTCTTCTGCAAATAGTTAGGCCCCTCAAGCGAGAGGCCTAGTCTCTTCTCTTATTATGCCCTATTTCGAGCAAAGTTATTCTTGATATGTCTTCAACACTTCTTGGAGCGGGATTTGATCGATCTTGCGCCGGCTGACGAACGTGCTGACGAAGAACAAGAGCGTGACGGCCCCGACCGTATAGAGCACGTATATCCATTCAAACTCGAGCGGCAAGACGAGCCCGTAGTCCTCGGCGAAGACGACGATGATGATACGGAGGACGACGAGGGCGATCGGGATGCTCAGGAGTGCCGAGATGAGCGCGTAGACGAAATAGCTGTCGAGGATCATCGAGCGGACCTCACGTCGATTATACCCCATCACTTTGAGGAGCGAGATGACGTAATAGTTCTTCTCGACCGTGAGCGCGGTCAAGACGAACAAGATGCTGAAGGCGATCAAGGCGGAGCCGCCGATCATGACGTTCATCATTAAATTCATATACTCGTTGATCGACTCGGACTGTTCGATCAAGCCGTCGCGCGACAGAATCGTCGGATACACCGACTCGTCCGGACGTTCACTGGCATAGACGCCGTTGAACAAGTCGCTCGAAGTGCCGTCTGTCAGTTCGTTGCTGAGCATTTCAATCGGTAAATAGACGACGTCACCCGTGAAGTCGTCGGCGATGCCGAGGATCGGGTACGATAACGTCTCTCCGTCGAGCTCGATTGTGATGACGTCGTCGACGTCAAAACTTTGTTTTAAGGCGAGCGGTTCGGTGACGATGACGCCATCGGTTGCAGGGGTCAATTCGTTCCCGTCCCGGTCTTGCAACCGGTAGAGCGTGTTGTCGTCGCTCAAGCCCTTAAGGGTGACGAGTTGATCCTCGACGAACGCGAACGGATAGGCGAGGAACGGTTCCTGACCGTCGACGAGCATTGGCGGCGATTCCGTGTTCGCGTACGCCTCATACGCATAGTCGACGTCGTTCAATCCGCCGACCGTCATCCGGTCGACGGCCCCGTTCATCATGAGTGCGAACACGATGAGCAGCGTCGAGAACAAGATACCGAGGAAGAAGATGATGAAGCTGCCCGTGCTTTTGACGGCGTATAAATATTTGAACTTCGTTTTCCCGCTGGCCCGGCTTAGCATTCGGCTGACGAGCCGGCTGAGCCGATTGAGTGATATGTTGTCGCGCGGTGATAACAGTGCGAGCGCGCTCTCGCCCATAAGCTTGTAGATGACGGCACCGGCGACGATGCCGAAGAAGACGAGCGGGACGAAGACGGCGGTCAAAAAGACGAGTGGGTTTTGAGCGATCGTGATCGATGGCAACAGATAGAAGTCGAGGTACAGGTTTTTGAGCGGGTCGGCGAAGTAGAGGCCGAGGAAGTACCCGATGACGAGCATGAGCGTCGCGAACACCAAGATCAGCACTAAGTAGGGGGTTGAGATCTGGCGCCGATTGTAGCCGATCGCTTTCAACAGCCCGATCTGACCGCGTTCGGCCTCGAGCATGTTCGAGATGAGAATGGCGACGATGATGACGGCGATCGAGACGATGAATAGGCTAAGTCCGAGCGCCATCGCTTTCCCGGACGAGATCTCACTATAGATGGCCCCGCTGCGCATAATATTCTCCGTCTCCATGACCGAGACGACGAACGGGAGCTCGGCTGTGTCGATCGCGCCGTCCGTGACGCCTGAGAGCCGGAACGACTCCGTGCCGACGATCGCTTCATACGCCTCGTCCGTCATGAGCAGGAGCGTCTGCGTCCCGGCGTCGAGATTGAAGAAGTTCTCATCGAACAGCGGGAGCGTATAGTCCGGGAACAAGACGAAACCGCTCACCGTGAACGGCGTGCCGAGGTCGATCGTGTCACCGACCTCGATCCCGTTCTTCTCGGCGTATTTGGCGTTGAGCGCGACCTCGTCGTCGGTTGTCGGACGCGATCCTGCTTCGAGGTAAGACTGATTGATTGTCATTGTTTCTTTTAAGACGAGCCCCCGATGTTCACTGCCGGCTAATGGATAAGTGATCAGTTTGGATTCGCGAAGTTCGAGTGTCGCCTCGGGCATGACGGACTCGACCGCGTCGATCCGGGCGCCGATCAAGTCGTCGAAGCGCTCCGGGTCGACCTGTTTCAAGTCGGCGAGCGTATACGTGCCCGAGGCGACGAGGGAGGCGATTTCGGGGTCGTTCGCTTCGTCTGCGGTGACACGGTTGAGCATCTCGACGGCGAAGTCCTCTTGGTTCGACGACGCCAAATAGTCCTCGGTCGGGACCTCGATCCCGCTGATGCCGTAGAACATCATCGTATAGGTGAGCGAGCTCATGACGATGATGACGGCGATGGCGACGAGCTGCATCCATTTGCCGACGAGCGTCTTCAAAACGTTTTTATACAGCATGGTCGAAACCTCCTAACCCCAATCGATGTCGCGCGCGGCTTGTCGGACCGGGTTGTGCGTCAGTTCGACGATGCGTCCCGAGTTCATCTTGATGACGTCGTCGGCCATGGCGCTGATGCCGGTGTTGTGGGTGATGACGACGACGGTCTTGCCGTACGTCGTGTTCAATCGCTCGAGCAGCTCGAGCACTTTCTTCGAATTGTCCTCGTCGAGCGAGCCGGTCGGTTCATCGCAAAAGATGATCGACGGGTTTTTGGCGAGACTCCGGGCGACCGAGACACGTTGCTGCTCACCGCCGGACAGTTGGTACGGGTACTTGTCACGCGCGGCCGTCAGCCCGACCTGCTCTAACAGCTCGTCGATACCGAGCGGTTGCTGTGACAGGTCGGCCCCAATCTGGATATTTTCGTAGACGGTCAAGTTTTGGAGCAGATTGTATTGTTGGAAGATGAAGCCGAGATGGTCGCGCCGAAACGCCGTCATCTGTTCCGGGGACAAGTCGGTCAAGACGGTGTCATCGAACGTGATGTTCCCGGACGTGACCGTATCAAGCCCGCTGATGACGTTCAAGAGTGTACTCTTGCCACTGCCGCTCGGGCCGAGGATGACGACGAACGCTCCGTCATTGATCGTCAAATCGACCTCTTTCAAGGCGGCCGTCTCGATATCACCGGTCTTGTAAATTTTATTGACGTTCTCGATTCGAATCATAAAAAAGCGCCTCCTTTGTCCATGTTATCTTTTACCCGTTTCGGGCGGATTGTGGACCTGGGAGGTTTGAACGTTTGACGAAGACGGACACATTTTTTGAAAAATTAGTGAAACCGTTTCACCTGTGATAAAATAATACTACCAGGTACTAATTATGTTTTTAAAGGAGAGGCTCAGATGAAAATTGCCTACATTACGGACAGCACGGTCGTCCTGCCAGATTCAATTAAACACCATCCAGACATCCATATCGTCCCGCTTTACGTCGTCAAGGGCGATCAACCTTATAAAGACGGCATCGAAGTCGACGCCGAGACGGTGTACGACTGGATCGATGCCGGCGAGCGCGTCTCGACGAGCCAACCGGCAATCGGGGATTTCGCCACGCTGTATGAAGAGTTGAAGCCGAAGTATGACATGGGCATCGCCGTCCACCTGTCGTCTGACTTGAGCGGCACGTACTCGGCGTCGATCCAAGGGGCCGAGATCGCCGAGTTCAAGCTGCTCGCCATCGATTCACGGTCGGGTATTTATACGATGGGTCTGTTGCTCGAGGAACTGATCGAGCGCGTCGAGCGCGGAGACGCCCTTGATGACGTCGAGGCGTACATGAAACAGCGCGTCGAGGACGTCCGGATCGAACTGACGATTCAAAATTTGACGCAAATGCAAAAAGGTGGACGCATCTCGAAATCAAAAGCGCTCATCGGCAACATGCTGCAGCTGAAGCCGGTGCTCCGCTTCGAGGACGGGCTCATCGTCCCGTATCAGACCGTACGGACGTATAAAAAGGCGCAAGCCCACTTGTTCGAGGTCATCCGGGCGGCGATCGAGTCAGGCGAATGCACGGACGTCTCGATCTTCCACGGGAACGTGCCAGAGCTTGCGGAGTCGTGGAAACGGGAACTCGGCGACAAGGTGCCGATCCGCGTCGACACGCTCGCGCCGCTGCTCGGGGCCCACACCGGGTCCGGCTCGATCGGCATTTCTTATTTGAAAGCGAAATAACGGACAGACCGTGGCGCACGCCACGGTTTTTTCATTGTCACAACTTTCAAACAACGACTGGAATGTTTCTCCAAAACCCTTCATACTATTAAAGAATGTTACAAGAAAAGGGGGAAGACGATGCGGTTTCGGAAGTATCTCATAAGGAGCTGGCTCTCGTGGTCGCTCGTCTTCATCGGGATCGTCTATTACACGTGGACCGATCTGGAAACGTTCGATTGGGCGTTCTTCTGGTTCATCTACACGCTCGGTGCCTTGTTCGTCATGAACCCGTTGAAGCGGCGGCACCTGCACTTCACATTCCACGAGCTGTTCGTCTTCATGACGTTCTTCTTGTACGGGCTCGTCCCGGCAATTTTGATGGGGCAGTTGCTGTTGTTGACATTCCAGGCACGGACGTTCAACAAAAAAGTCGGCCGCCGGCGCTTCTTACACTTTTATCCGCTCAACACGTTGATCGAGGCGATGATACTCGTCATCCCGGGTCTCGTCTACTTTTCATTTGGAGGTGAGATCGGGTCGACCGTCCACTTGCTCGAGCAAGGTGCGGCGCTCCTCGGCTTCTTAGCGGTCCTTTATCTCGTCCTCGGCTTCAGCTTCGTCATGTCCCGGTTCTTGGTCGGGGAGCGGATCCCGCTGCCGATCATGTGGCGGCTGTTACGGTTCGATTGGCTCGTCATCTCGCTCGAGCTGTTGTTCACGATGGTCGCGCTCGAGGCGTTCCAACTGTTCGGGTATGTCGGATTGATGGCAGCATTCCTGCTCTTGTCGATTTTAAAGCTGGCGTTGTCGAAAGCGACGCAGACAGAAGAGACGCAATCGAAGATCGATCAAATCGAGCGGTTGAAAGAACAGCTCTATCGCGTCGACAGCGAAGCGTTGTTAATTGAAAAGTTTTGGAACGGGTTACGGGAAATCGTCGAGGTCGAGCGCGGTTGGCTTCAAATCAATCGAGACGGGGAGCAAACGTTTTATGATGTGCGGGGGCGTAAAGCGGAAGCGGTCGCTGATGCGTATACGCTTGAGCGGCACCGTGACGCGAGCGAGCCATACTTTCTGTACGATTCGCTCCACGAGTGGCACCCGGAGCTTCAGGCGAACCAAAGCGAACTGCATCATTCCGCGCTCGTCATTCAACCGGTGACGAGCACGACGAACGCGGTCAGCTGTATGATCTCGACGACGGCGAACGGGGCCTATGATGAGGCACTCGCGGTCGAGATCCACCGTTTGCTCAAGACGCTATCGTGGTCACTCGAGCGGATCGATGAACGGGATCGTCTCCAGCACGAGAGTCTGACCGATCCGTTGACCGGGTTGCCGAACCAACGAGCGTTGAAACGTTGGACGAAAGAGCGGCTAAACGACGTCGCTTCGTATCCGTTGTCGGTCTTCTTAGTTGACCTCGACCATTTTAAATCGATCAACGATACGTACGGCCATGCGTTCGGGGACGAAGTGTTAATTGAAGCGGGGGTCCTGTTCAACCGGCTCGTCCGGAGCAGTGACCTCGTCACGCGTTACGGCGGCGAAGAGTTCGTCTTCGTGTTCCCGAGGACGAACGAGGCGGCGGGGATTGTGACCGGTGAGAAGATCCGCCAAGCGCTCCGGTCACATCCGTTCGGGACGGAAGGGATCCGGGTTCAAGTGACCGCGAGCATCGGCATCGAGACGATCCATGAGTACGAAGAGCTCGATACGGTGTTGCGACATGCCGACCGGGCGATGTACGTCGGGGCGAAGTTTAACGGTCGCGACCGTGTCGCCCATTACCGTGACACGTCGACCGAACGAATTCAATGAAAAAAAAAGGAGGACCGTTAAACGGTTCTCCTTTTTGAATGAATGATTATGATTTCTGGCTGAATATGTCGGACTCGACCGCATGGATGGCAGCGGACCAAGACCCGTAACGATGCAAGATCGCTTTCGTAGATGGCTTGTTGTTGCGTTTCGCCCATTCTCGGTACGCCTCGAATGAAAGAGAGAAGCCCATCTCATGAATCGCTTCTCGAAGAGCGTTCGACAACTCTGACTTCGAGTAAGTCACGCTCGCCTCAAGTCCGGCTTCGGCGCAGGCGTCATGCCACGAACCGAACGTCTTGACGATGTGGTAATGGCTCGGTGCTTTCGGGTGTAGTTTCCGCCATTCTTGATATTTCTTCAGCGTGATGATCGAACCCATGTCCCGTGAATAGAGGGCAAGCGTCTCGACGATATCATCGCGTGTATATTTTGGCATTTTATCGGGTAAATCAACGGCGATTTCCCCATGCCATTCATAGCCGGCAATAGCGAGTGCCTCGGCCCATGATCCGAACTGTCGAATGATCGATTCGGGAGACGGCCAGTTTTGCTCCATCGCGAAACGACGATAGACAGAGCGACGAGGACGTTCCTTTAATAAATCCCCGAGCAAACGAATACAGTGAATCATGCGTTGCTGTTCGGTTGATAAGTGATGAGTACTAGTGGATAGCGTTTGACTCAATGATGGTTCCTCCTTCCATGGACTCATATCTGAACCGACAATGATGACGAAAGTGCTTCTACAATCATACTATCGGATAGTTTTTACGATTTATAAGCGCTTTTGTAAGTTTTTTATGTTAAAAATGGGACGTGATAGGTCTAAAGTCGGATGAGAGATTGAAAAAAAAGGTAATAGGTATATTACAAATTTAATATTATATGGGTTCATTTGTAAACAAAAAGTTTTATATTTGGTAAATTATATGAATTCCATACAAAAATGTACCCAGCTGGACAATGGGGTCATCACCGTTGTCCAGTTGAGTACTCCTCTATAATAAATTTAATTTTCAGACTAATCAATAAAAGTTTTCAAAATATACGAATTTTTTTTAAGGGTGGTCAATGAAACTGTGATTCTGCTAAAATAGCCGCATTGAGCGAATTTGAGAAAAGAGGATATTATGATATGACAATATGGTTATTTTACTTGCTGCTTGGTCTCGTCCAAGGGTTTACGGAGCCGATCCCGATCTCGTCGAGCGGTCACTTGGTCATCTTCCAAGAGCTGTTCAACATCGAATTACCTGGGCTGTCGTTCGAGATTTTCGTCAACTTTGCGTCGCTCCTCGCCGTCTTGACGATTTATCGCCAAGATGTCGTCCGCCTCGTCGTCAGTCTGTGGACGTTCTTATTTAAGAAAGACCGCAGCGAGGATACGATGATCGACGTCAAGTTCATCGGTCTCTTGCTCGTCGCGACCGTACCGGCCGGCGTGCTCGGCGTGTTATTCGGTGATTGGATCGGTGAGACGCTCAGCGGCGTCGCGACGGTCGGCTATACGTTAATCTTGACCGGGGTCGCACTTTGGTTCATCCGCAACATGCGCGGGAATAAAGGCGACGGTGGCATCACGTTACGTGACGCCATCTTGATCGGTCTCGCCCAAGCGGTCGCGCTCATCCCAGGGATCAGCCGCTCGGGTGCCACGATCGTCATGGCGATGTTACTCGGCATTAAACAAGAGTCGGCGCTCCGGTTCTCGTTCTTCTTGTTCATCCCGGTCAGTCTCGGGACGATGATCTTGGACGGGCCGGCACTCTTCACCGACCCGGCGACGCGTGATCTGTTCGGTCCGCTCGTCTTGGCGTTCATCGCCTCGTACGCGCTGACGGCCATCTCGCTCAAATGGTTCCAGCACATCATGGCGAAGGGTGAGCTCAAGTACTTCTCGTTCTATTGCTGGATCGTCGGTTTGCTCGTCGTCTTGTTCTTGGCTTGATTGGAAGCGCTGCTCATCGGAGTGGCGCTTTTTTGCACTTTTATTTTTGCCTTCGATTCTTTTTTGCGCTAAAGTAAATGCGTACAAACAAATATTCCTTCGGGGTCGGGTGCAATTCCCAACCGGCGGTGATGGGCGCGAGCCCTAAGTCCGTGACCCGGGCGCACGTGTGCGAACGGTGGATCTAGTGTGACTCTAGAGCCGACAGTATAGTCTGGATGGGAGAAGGAAAAAAGACAGGTCCTCGTGACCTGTGCTTCGTCGTACGTTTTTCTGTAAAGAAAACGCTTATTTGGCCTGCCAAATGACGACTGAGACCTCCCGCCGAGACCCTAAGGACATCCTTAGGGTCTTTTTGTTTGTACGAAACAAGGAGGGAGAACGATGCAACAGTACATGCAACAAGCAATCCAATTGGCCAAGTCCGCTGCCGGACAGACCGGTGTGAACCCGCTCGTCGGGGCCGTCGTCGTCAAAGACGGTCGCATCGTCGGATTCGGTGCCCACTTGAAGGCCGGTGAACCGCACGCCGAAGTGCACGCCATTCGGATGGCCGGTGCGTCCGCATACGGTGCGACGATTTACGTCACGCTCGAGCCGTGCTCGCACTACGGGAAGACACCGCCATGTGCCGACTTGCTAATCGAGTCGGGCATCAAGCGCGCCGTCATCGCGATGAAGGATCCGAACCCGCTCGTCGCAGGGAAAGGTGTCGCCCGGTTGAAGGCGGCGGGGATCGACGTCGAAGTCGGTCTGCTCGAAGCCGAGGCCCGTGCGCTCAATCCGGCGTTCCTACGTTCGCTTGAGACGAAACGGCCGTACGTCGTATTGAAGACGGCGACGAGCCTAGACGGGAAAGTCGCGCTCGAGGCGGGTGAGAGCCAGTGGGTGACCGGGACTGAAGCGAGACGTGATGTCCACGAACTACGGGCGACGGTCGATGCCGTCTTGACTGGAATCGGGACCGTGCTCGCCGACGACCCGGCCTTGACCGTCCGGCTCGACACGCCGACACGTCAGCCGCTTCGGGTCGTCCTCGACCGCGAGCTCCGCTTACCGCTCTCGAGTCAGCTCGTCCGGAGCGCGAAAGATGTGCCGGTGCTCGTCTATACGCTGTCTGATGATGAAGTGAAACGGACCGAGCTCGCGCGAAACGGTATCGAGCTTGCCGACTATTCGACACTCGACAACGTCCTTCGTGACTTGCATGGTCGCGGCGTCGGCCGTTTGCTCATCGAGGCGGGACCGACGCTCGTGACGTCACTCTTTGACGGACAATACGTCGACGAATGGGTCATGTATCAGTCACCGCGCGTGTTCGGTGGGAACCGAGGCGTCTATCGCTCGAGCCAAACCGGACCGTTAGATGCGATCGAGCGCTTCGCGGTCGGCTCGGTCGAGACGGTCGGTACCGACATCAAGCTCGTCATGAGAAAGGGGGAGTCCGATGTTCACGGGAATCGTTGAAGAAATCGGCAGTGTGAAAGCCGTGAAGCGGAACGGGCCGTCGCTACGGCTCACGCTCGCGGGCAAGATCGTGTTAGAAGACGTGAAGCTCGGCGATAGCATCTCGGTGAACGGGATTTGCCTGACCGTGACGGCGTTTGATCAAACGAGTTTTGCCGTCGACGTCATGCCGGAGACGCTCAAAGCGTCCAGTCTAGATGGGGTCCGCCCTGGAACGGACGTCAACCTCGAGCGGGCGATGCCGGCGAACGGTCGCTTCGGCGGTCACTTCGTCTCGGGACACGTCGACGGGGTCGGGCGCATCGTCAAGAAGCGTCCGCTCGCGAACGCGGTCTACATCGATATCAGTTGCGAGCCGTCGCTACTCCGTTTCATCGTCCCTAAAGGTTCGATCTCGGTCGACGGGACGAGCTTGACGGTGTATGAGGTCACTGAACGCGGCTTCACGCTGTCGCTCATCCCGCACACGTACAGTGAGACGGTGCTCGGGATGAAGCAGGCTGGGGATAAGGTCAATTTGGAATGCGATATGTTGGCTAAATATATGGAAAAGCTAGTGAATCAAAAAGACATGACGCTCGAATCACTTGCGTCGATGGGATACGGAAAGGCGGGATGGTGATGTTTCACACAATCGAACAAGCAATCGAAGATTTGAAGATGGGGCGTCCGATCATCGTCGTCGATGACGAGGACCGGGAGAACGAAGGTGATTTCGTCGTCCTCGCCGATAAGATGACGGCCGAGACGATGAACTTCCTCATCACGGAAGGGAAAGGGCTCGTCTGTGCCGCCCTGGCGGAAGAAGTCGCCGTCCGGCTCGACTTGTCGCCGATGGTCGACAACAGCACCGATCCACACGGGACGGCGTTCACCGTCAGTGTCGACCATGTCGACTCGACGACGGGCATCTCGGCGAGCGAACGGGCCCACACGGTCCGCGAGCTGGCCAATGCGAACGCGCGTCCGGCCGATTTTCAACGGCCGGGACACATCTTCCCGCTCATCGCGAAAAAAGGCGGCGTCTCGGTGCGGCGCGGCCACACCGAAGCGTCGGTCGATCTAGCTCGACTGTCAGGGAGTGAGCCGGTCGCCGTCATTTGCGAGATCATCCGTGAAGACGGCGAGATGGCTCGAGTGCCGGACCTTGTCCACGTCGCGGAACGGCACGACTTGAAATTTATCACGATCGAGGAGCTCGTCCGCTATATGGAGACGGACCTCGTCGAACGAGAGGCGGACGTCAATCTCCCCTCGGCTAAGGGTGAGTTTCGCCTGATCGGTTATCGAAACGTCCTTGACCGCGACGAGCACGTCGCGCTCATCAAAGGCGAACTTGAACATGCACCGTTCGTCCGCATCCATTCGGAATGTCTGACCGGTGACGTGTTCGGCTCTTACCGCTGCGACTGCGGTCCGCAACTTGATGCGTCACTCGCTAAAATTGAAGAAGAGGGCGGCGTCGTGCTCTACATGCGTCAAGAAGGGCGCGGCATCGGTTTACTGAATAAATTGAAGGCGTATGAACTGCAGGAGCAAGGGCTCGACACGGTCGAGGCGAACGTCGCGCTCGGGTTGCATGCCGACTTGCGTGACTACCGGGTGAGCGCGGGCATGTTGCGTGACCTTGGTGTCAAGAACGTGCGGCTCATGACGAACAACCCGGAGAAAGTCGACGCCTTGGAGGCGTGCGGCATCACCGTCGTCGAACGCGTCCCGATCATCGTCGGGGAGCACGCCGAGAATGAACGCTATCGCTTAACGAAACAACAAAAAATGAATCATTTTGGAGGAGAAGAATAATGTTGCATACATTTGAAGGTAACTTGGTTGGTAAAGGCTTGAAAATCGGGATCGTCGTCGGACGGTTCAACGATTTGATCACGATGCGCTTGCTCGACGGGGCGAAGGATGCGCTGAAGCGCCACGGCATCGAGCAAGACGACGTCGAGATCGCGTTCGTCCCGGGCGCGTTCGAACTTCCACTCGTCGCCAAAAAGATGGCGATGAGCAAGAAGTATGACGCCGTCATCACGCTCGGAGCGGTCATCCGCGGGGCGACGCCGCACTTCGACTACGTCTGTAGCGAAGCAGCGAAAGGTGTCGCCCAAGCGAGCTACCAGTCGGAAGTGCCGGTCATCTTCGGCGTCTTGACGACAGAGACGATCGAACAAGCGATCGAGCGGGCCGGTACGAAAGCCGGAAACAAAGGCTGGGAAGCAGCGACAGCGGCAATCGAGATGGCGAACTTGATGCGCACATTTTAAATAGAATTGTAACGGAGGAGAGCGACGTCGCTCTCCTCTTTTTTTGATTGTTCAAATCGGGATTAGCGACGCAGGGACGACGGGAAAAGAATAGGGCGCGCATACAAAGCTTAAGGGGAGGCGATGGCGATGTGGGACGGGGTGGCTCAACTGAGTCCGACCATGCAGGCCTTGCTCGGGACGTTGTTCACATGGGGCATGACGGCGCTCGGGGCGGCTGTCGTGTTCACGACGAAATCGATCAATCAACGGCTGATGGACGGGATGCTCGGATTTGCCGGCGGGGTGATGATTGCCGCCAGTTTTTGGTCGCTGCTCGCGCCGGCGATCGAGATGGCAGGACAGGACGCTTGGCCGGCCTGGTTCCCGGCCGCGGTCGGCTTTTTAATGGGCGGATTCTTTTTATGGGGCATCGATCAACTGATTCCGCACCTGCATCCGACTTCCCCGCTCAGTGAGGCGGAAGGGATCGGCCCGTTCAAACGAAAGCGCAGCACGTTGCTCGTCTTAGCCATCACGTTGCACAACATACCGGAAGGGCTAGCGATCGGGGTCGCGTTTGGGGCGGTCGCGGCTGACTTTCCATCGGCCTCGTTGACGGGTGCCATCGCGCTCGCGATCGGGATCGGGATTCAAAACTTTCCAGAAGGCGTGGCGGTGGCGCTGCCGTTAAGGAGGGACGGGATGTCACGACGAAAGAGTTTTTTCTACGGACAGCTGTCGGCCGTCGTCGAGCCGGTCGCCGCCTTATTCGGCGTTTGGGCGGTGTTTGTCATGGAGCCGCTACTGCCGTTCGCATTGAGCTTTGCCGCGGGGGCCATGATTTTTGTCGTCGTCGAAGAAGTCATCCCGGGGTCGCAAGAGAATGGCCATAAGGACTTGGCATCGATCGCCTTGATGCTTGGATTTACCGTCATGATGATTTTAGACGTGGCGTTAGGGTGAGGCCGACACAGAAAAAAGGCACGACGGGATGTCCCGTCGTACCTTCCTGGATTAAAACGTCTCTGACGTCGTTTTCGCTTGCATGTGGAGCTGGATGTAATCCGGTCCGCCTGCTTTTGAATCGGTCCCTGACATGTTGAAGCCGCCGAACGGCTGATAGCCGACGATCGCGCCTGTGCAACCACGGTTGAAGTACAAGTTGCCGACGTGGAAGTTTTGGCGTGCGTACTCTTGGTTCGAGCGGTCACGCGTCAGCACCGCACCCGTCAAGCCGTACTCGGTGTTGTTGGCGATGTCGATCGCTTCTTTAAAGTCTTTCGCTTTCGTGAAGGCGACGATCGGCCCGAAGATCTCTTCTTGCATGAGACGTGCTTTCGGTGCCACGTCGGCGACGACCGTCGGCTCGACGAAGTAGCCGGTCGAGTCATCCGCTTTACCGCCCGTGACGATGCGTCCTTCTTCTTTCGCGACGTCGAAGTACGACGTGATCTTCTTGAACGCGGCCGCATCGATGACCGGTCCCATGAAGTGTTCGTTCTGCTCCGTGTTTCCGACTGACAGTTCGTTCGTCAATTCGATGACGCGGTCGAGCACCGTGTCATACACGCTATCGACGATGACGGCGCGTGAACAAGCTGAACATTTTTGTCCCGAGAAGCCGAACGACGATTTGACGATCGACTGGGCCGCGAGTTCGAGGTCCGCTGATTCGTCGACGACGATCGTGTCTTTTCCGCCCATCTCGGCGATTACACGTTTGAGCCAGATTTGGCCGTCGTTCAACTTCGAGGCGCGCTCGTTGATGCGGAGACCAACGTCTCGTGAACCAGTGAAGCTGATGAAGCGCGTCTTCGGATGGTCGACGAGGTAGTCGCCGACTTCAGCGCCCGGTCCCGGGATGAAGTTGAGGACGCCTTTCGGGAGACCCGCTTCTTCCATGACCTCGACGAATTTCGCCGCGACGATCGGTGTCGTCGAAGCTGGCTTCAAGAGGATCGTGTTACCGGCGACGATTGCCGCGACGGCCGTCCCTGCCATGATCGCGAACGGGAAGTTCCATGGGCTGATGACAATCCCGACCCCGAGTGGGATGTAGTCATAGCGGTTGTACTCGCCCGGACGGCTCTCGACTTTCTTACCCGGTTTGAGTTCGAGCATTTGACGCGCATAGTACTCCATGAAGTCGATCGCTTCCGCCGTGTCCGCGTCCGCTTCGTTCCAAGGCTTGCCCGCTTCTTTGACGAGGTAGGCCGAGAACTCATGCTTCCGTTTACGGACGATGTTCGCCGCTTTGAACAAGACGTCGGCACGGACAGACGGGTCGACGTGACGCCACGTGTCGAACGCTTTGAGCGCTTCTTGCATCGCACGTTCCGCGAGTTCTTGGTTCGCTTTCGAGACGTGTCCGATGACTTCGTCTTTATTGGCCGGGTTGTAAGACGTGATCTTACCTTCCGTCGTCACTTTTTCCCCACCGATCACGAGCGGATAGTCCTGACCAAGCTCCCCGTTCACTTTCTCGATCGCCGCTTGAATTAAGGCAGCGTTCTCTTTGTTTGTAAAGTCTGTGAATGGTTCATGTTTGTATGGAATCATTCTCGTTCCCCCTTAAAGTGATTATGCAGTTAAGCGCTTACGTCTGTATTGTATCGGAATTCTTCATGAAATCCTAGTGAAACAATTTTCCGGAAAAGCGTGTCGTTTCCGCTCCAAATTCAGTCGTGGTAGGATGGTGAAAAGAGATCGATCGAGGAAGGAATGATTGGATGAGAAAATGGATGTTGCCACTTGCGCTTACACTCATGCTCGGCGCTTGCGGGAATGAAGAGGCAGCACCGGTCGAAGAGACGAAACGACCGCTCCCGGACGCGGTCGAGACGGTGTATGAATCGTATCAACAAGCGCTCCGTGACGGGGACGCCGAGGCGCTCGCAGACATCGACTACGCTGCTGCCCGGACCGACATCCCGGCGACGGGTGCCGTGACGCGTGACTTGACGCCGGGTGACATCGTCGAGAGTTGGGTGAACGAGGACGAGGACGTCGCCTATATCGTCCATGAGATGGAGGATGGTGACGGGAACGAACTGCCGAACCGGCTCGCCAAAGTCGCGATCAAGGAAGGCGACGATTGGTCGCTCGTCGTCACACCGGCTTTGGTCCCGGCTGACGTGATCGGTGAGGTCGGGGAGTTGTTGACGGGGATTGAAGCGAGCGAGTATGGGGTGAACGCTGAAGCGAACGCCCGTCTCGCCGAGGTGCCGGAAGATGAGGCCGGACCGATTTACGACCGGGTCAACGCCCAGACGGACTATGTCGCGCTCGAGGCGGACAATAACGTCTTCTTGCTCATGTCAGAGACGCTCACCGTACCGGAAAACCAAACGATCATGACCGATTATTTTAAAGCGTATCAGACGTGGTATATCGATAATGAGGCCGCGCTCCGCGATGCGGCCGCGACGGAAGACCCGGTCGACTATCTCGAAGTGCTCGACCCGCTCAAACAAAAACTAGAACAAGCGATCGACGGATATGACGAACAGCTCGTCGACCCGTCGTTCGGATAAGGAGGAAATCAGATGTTAGCACCAACATTTACACTACCGAACCAAAACGGGGACATGGTCGCACTCGAAGATTATCGTGGCCAGAAAGTCGTCCTCTATTTCTACCCGAGAGACGCGACGCCGGGCTGTACGACCGAAGCGTGCGATTTCCGTGACGCCGCACCGAAGATGAGCGGGGCCGTCGTCATCGGCATCTCGGCCGACAGCCAGAAGAAGCATCAAAACTTTATCGAGAAGAACGATTTGCCGTTCGACTTGCTCGTCGATGACACGCATGAAGTGTCAGAACTATACGGTGTCTGGCAGTTGAAAAAGAATTACGGCAAAGAGTATTACGGCATCGTCCGCTCGACGTTCCTCATCAACGAGGACGGTTACATCGAAGAGGAGTGGCGCAGTGTCAAAGTGAACGGTCACGTCGACGAGGTCGTCGCGGCGCTCGCCAAATAAGTTGGACCCAACCGATTTCCCGATAGGGGAGGTCGGTTTTTTGCTGAAGTGAATCGTTACATTTTTATTTCAAATACTAACGTTAGAAACAAGATAAAACCGAGCGTTGAACAGATATATTACAAAAACATTACGCGGAATCGGTATGATTTCACCTCGCGTCGACTTGACGAAGTTGTGAATGTTCTGAAAAATATAAACCAGTAATCAAGCGAATACATACATAGGGGGAACATCATGTGAAGCAGTTTGAAAGTTGGGTGACGAGTCTATCGAACCTCGTCTGGGGACCACACTTGCTCATATTATTGATTGGGACGGGCATCTTCTTGACGTTCCGGCTCGGATTCATCCAGGTGACACGGCTCGGGTTCGGCTTGAAAGAAGCGTTCATCCCGAAAAAGCAGAGTGGGGCGGAAGCCGAAAAACGAAAACGGCAACGCGGCGACATCTCACACTTCCAAGCGCTCATGACGGCGCTAGCAGCGACGGTCGGTACCGGCAACATGGTCGGGGTCGCGACCGCGATCGTCCTCGGAGGACCGGGGGCGATTGTCTGGATGTGGCTGAGTGGGTTCATCGGTATGGCGACAAAATACGCCGAGGCAATCCTCGCCGTCAAGTATCGTACCGTCGATGAGCGGGGTGAGATTGCGGGCGGCCCGATGTACTATTTAGAACACGGGCTCAAAAAACGTTGGCTCGGCATGACGTTTGCCTTGTTCGCCTCGATTGCCGCGTTTGGTATCGGCAACGGCGTCCAGACGAACTCGATCAGTTTAGCGCTGAACACGTCGTTCGGTGTCCCGATGTTCGCGACCGGTATTATCATGATGGTCCTGACGGGGTTCGTCATCCTCGGTGGCGTCAAATCGATCGGGAAAGTCGTCGGGATTTTCGTCCCGGTCATGATTTTCGCTTACGTCGGGGCCGGGCTCGCCATTTTAGTCATGAACTTTGACTTGATCCCGTCCGCATTCGCGACGATCTTCTCGAGTACGTTCAGTGCCGAAGCGATCGGCGGCGGGGCACTCGGTGCCGCGATCCGTTACGGTGTCGCGCGTGGCGTGTTCTCGAACGAGGCTGGGCTAGGGTCGGCACCAATTGCGGCCGCGGCCGCGAAGACGGATTTCCCGGGACGGCAAGCGCTCGTCTCGATGACACAAGTGTTGATCGACACGCTCATCGTCTGTTCGATCACCGGGCTGACGATCGTCATGGGCGGTCAATATACGGAAGGGCTGCAAGGGATCGAGCTGACGCAAGCGTCGTTCGCTTACTTCCTTGGACCGATCGGGGAACTCATCGTCACGATCTCGCTCGTCTTCTTCGCCTTCTCGACCGTGATCGGCTGGTGCTATTACGGGGAACGATCGGTCCATTACCTGCTCGGGGAGCGAGCGATCGTACCGTATCGGCTGGTGTACATTGTCGTCGCCGGACTTGGTGCGATGACGACGAACTTGAACTTGATTTGGGCCGTCTCGGACGTCTTCAACGGTCTGATGGCGATTCCGAACTTGATCGGTCTGTTGTTCTTGTCGGGTGTCGTCGTCGCCGAGACGAAGCGGTTCGAACTTGAGATACGGAAAGAACGGCAACAGTCGGCCGCATGACAAAGGACGCATTCCCGAGGGAGTGCGTCCTTTTGTTTACACTTTGAACTGGCCGATCAACTCGCTCAACTCGTCCATCTTCCGTTGCGATGCTTCCGTGACACGGTTCAACTCACTGAACCGGTCGACCGACAACGTCACTTTCTCGGCGATGTCTTGCGTCCCGAGCGCCCCGTTATTGACCGTCACGGCGACGTCTTGAATGACGCCGATCATACCGGACGTCAATTGTTCGAGTTCGGTGGCCGCTTCGGCGAATTCAGAGGCGGTTGCCTCAAAGCGCCCGGCGTCTTCGCTGTAGCGCTCAGCCGCTTCTTCGAGCTGGTCGTAATCTTTCAATACGTTCGTATCGAGGAAACCGAGCATCTCGCTCGACGTCTCGTTCAAATGGTCGACCGAATGGAGCACGGTCTTCGAAATCGCTTGGATCCGTTCGACGGTCGTCCGGCTCGTCTCGGCCAGTTTACGGATCTCGTCGGCGACGACGGCGAACCCGCGTCCCGCTTCACCGGCCCGTGCCGCTTCGATCGAGGCGTTGAGCGATAACAGGTTCGTCTGCGCCGCGATGTCTAAAATATCGTTCGTGAGCGTCGCGATCTCGCGGACGGCCTTGGCGTCATGCATGGCCCGTTCGAGATTGTGTCGTGTCGAGGACAAGACGCCGATCGCTGACGCTTTCGCTTCGACGGCGTGAGTACGGAGCGCCATGGCCCGGGCGTCGACTTGTTCAGCCTCGGTTTTTCGTTCGGCCGCCATCGTCACGATGTTGTGAAGCGTCCGTTCCATGTCTGACGCCGAGGTGTTCATTTCCTGGGCGCTCGCCGCGGTCTGTTGCATACCGGCCGTCAAGTCCTCGGTCGTTGCGGCGGTCGTCGTCATATACGAATCAAGCGCTTTCAATTCGTCGTACATGTGGGCGGACTGCTCGTTCACGCCGCGTGAGACACCGTTCACTTGTAAAATGAGTTGGCGTAGGTTGGCGATGAACTGGTTGAAGTCGCGTGCGAGCCCGGAGAACTCATCACGTCGCTTCACCGGGATCGACGTCGTCAAATCGCCTTGGCTCGTGGCAAGTTCGCGCATTTTCACTTTGAACTCTTTCAACGGCTCGAAGATGGAGCGGAAGATGAACACCATCATGAGTACGGTGAAGACGACAGCGGCGATCATGATGACGATGAGCGTGAGTTGGACTTGTGCAAACAACGCTTCACCAGTCTCGATGTCAGAACGAATCCCATCGCGGTTCAAGTTGACGAGGAGACCGAGCGTATTCGACAGGGCGTCTGCGCTCGGCGTGGCCGTGTCCCGGATGTAGGCGTCGGCCGCGGCTTGTCCTTCTTCATTCGAGATGCGAATCAATTCCTCAATGTTTGTCTGGAATGTGGTCCATTGTGTCGTCGCCTGATCGAACAGTTCACGGGCGGCCTTGTTGTTGTTGATTGTCGACTCATAGCCGGTCAGCTGTTGCTTTAAAATCGTGATGCCGGTCTCAATGCTGATTTCGACATTTTGCTTTGTCACCTCGTCCTCGACTAGAGCGTGGCGCATCATCTGCTGGCGAATCTCGAGCAACTGCTTGTCGACTTGATGAATTTGGTCCATGCCGGGCACCCAAGAGACGTTCATGTCTTGTTGGGCTGCCTTCGAGGCGTTCAACGCATAGAATGAATAGCCGCTCACACCGAGTAATAAGACTAGCAGGACGGTAAAGGCGACGATCAATTTGTTACGGATTGACATAATGATCCTCCTCGGGAAATGTTTGCTACTCTCTTAGCATAATGAGAATTGCCCGTGTACCGTATAGCCGTTTTTTGAAACGAGTCAATATTCTAGCGCAATTCCCTAACTTTCAAATAATGATCATCTTTGACCGGATTGGATTTTCTTTTTTGTCTTATGGAAAAGTGGTATGATAATGAACGATGTATTGAAAACTGTTGGAGGTGGAACCTTTGGCTCGAATCACTGAAGCTGAAGTTCGGCACGTCGCCGGACTCGCCCGACTTGCGATCACGGAAGATGAAGTGACGCACTTCACGGAGCAATTGACAAAAATCCTCGAGTTCGCCGAGCAACTCGATGAACTTGATACAACGGGCGTCATCCCGACGACCCATGCCCTAGATTTGAAAAACGTAATGCGCAAAGATGAGGTCCGCCCGTCACTTCCCCGCGAGGAAGTCGAACGGATGGCGCCTGATTGGGAGAACGGCCAAGTCCGCGTCCCAGCCGTCTTTGAGTAAGGAGGCCCTTCATGACACTATTCGATCACGGTGTAGCCAAGCTACATACCTTATTAAAAGAAGGTGAGGTCACGGTAACGGACCTCGTCAAAGAATCATTTGACCGCATCGAAGCGACCGATGACAAAATCGGTGCGTTTCTCACGTTGAACGAGGACGCGTTCGAGCAAGCGAAACGGATGGACGACCTCGCCAAGACAGCGGACAACCCGCTCTTCGGCTTGCCGATCGGCGTCAAAGACAACATCGTCACAAAAGGGACACGCACGACGTGTGCCTCGAAGTTCCTCGAGAACTTCGTCCCGGCCCATGACGCGACGGTCGTCGAGCGTCTTCACGACGCCGGTGCCGTCACGATCGGGAAGTTGAACATGGACGAGTTCGCGATGGGTTCATCGAACGAGAACTCGGCGTTCAAAGTCGTCCGCAACCCGTGGGATACGACGCGCGTGCCAGGCGGCTCGTCAGGCGGTTCGGCCGCGACGGTCGCAGCCGGACAAGTACTGTTCAGCCTCGGTTCGGATACGGGTGGCTCGATTCGCCAACCGGCAGCCTACTGTGGCGTCGTCGGCATGAAACCGACATACGGTCTCGTGTCACGTTACGGTCTCGTCGCGTTCGCCTCGTCACTCGACCAGATCGGTCCGCTCACGCGCTCGGTCGAAGACAACGCCTATTTGTTGAACGTCATCTCAGGTCATTGCGACATGGACTCGACGTCGGCGACAGTCGACCTGCCGGACTATTCGAAGTCACTTCATGGCGACATTAAAGGCATGAAGTTCGCCCTGCCGCAAGAGTTCATGGCAGAAGGCGTATCAGACGGTGTCCGCAAACAGATCGAACAAGCGGTCGAGACGCTCAAGTCGCTCGGTGCGACCGTCGAGACGGTATCGCTCCCGACCGTGAAATACGCGCTCCCGACGTACTACTTACTCGCTTCATCTGAGGCGTCTTCGAACCTCGCTCGTTTTGACGGCATCCGTTACGGACGTCGCGCCGAGGCCGAGGCGCTCGAAGAAGTGTTCACGTATTCACGCGAGCAAGGGTTCGGCGAAGAAGTGAAACGCCGCATCATGCTCGGGACGTACGCGTTAAGCTCAGGTTATTACGATGCGTTCTACAAGAAGTCGCAACAGGTGCGCACACTCATGAAGCAAGACTTCGCGCGCGTGTTCGAGAACTATGACGCGATCATCGGGCCGACTGCGCCGACGACGGCGTTCAAGCTCGGCGAACAACTCGAAGATCCGCTCACGATGTACGCCAACGACATTATGACCATCCCGGTCAACTTGGCTGGCGTACCAGCCATCTCGGTTCCGGCCGGTCTCTCAGACGGCCTCCCGGTCGGTCTCCAGATCATCGGGAACCACTTCAGCGAACCAACACTCTACCGCGTGGCCCATGCTTTTGAACAAGCAAACGGCGGTTTTAAGATGCCACAGCTTTAAGGAGGACAACGATGAACTTTGAAACGATCATCGGGATCGAGGTGCACGCCGAGCTGAGCACGAAGTCGAAGATTTGGTGTGGCTGCTCGCGCACATACGGTGCCGAAACGAATACGCAAACGTGTCCGATCTGTCTCGGACACCCGGGCGTTCTGCCTAAATTGAACGAAGAGGCGGTCAACCTCGCCATCAAGGCCGCGATGGCACTCAACTGTGAAATCGCGACCGATACGAAGTTTGACCGTAAGAACTACTTCTATCCGGATACGCCGAAAGCGTACCAGATCTCGCAGTTCGACCAACCGATCGGCTTTAACGGCCACGTCGACGTCGAAGTCGATGGCGAGATGAAACGGTTCCGCATCGAGCGGGTCCATCTCGAGGAAGATGCTGGGAAGATGAACCATACGGGCGAGAAACATTCGGTCGTCGACTTCAACCGGACCGGCTCACCACTCATCGAGATTGTCAGTGAGGCCGACATGCGTTCACCGAAAGACGCGGTCGCTTACCTCGAACGCTTGAAAGAAGTGCTCTCGTTCGCGGGCGTCTCGGACGTCAAGATGGAAGAAGGGTCGCTTCGTTGCGACTGTAACATCTCGGTCCGTCCGTTCGGTCAAGAGCCGTTCGGGACGAAGACGGAGCTCAAAAACTTGAACTCGTTCTCGAACGTCTTGAAGGCGCTCGATTACGAGGAAGAGCGTCATCGTAAACTTCTCATCACAGGCGGCGTCATGCGTCAAGAGACGCTCCGTTTCGATGAGGCGGCGAAGAAGACGATCCTCATGCGTGTCAAGGAAGGGGCGGCCGATTACCGCTACTTCCCAGAGCCGGATCTCGTCCGTCTCGAGATCGACGAGGAATGGAAGGAACGCATTCGCAAGACGCTGCCTGAACTTCCGGTCGAACGTCGCGAACGTTACATGAACAACTATGGCCTGTCGGCTTATGACGCCAAGGCGCTCACGTCGACGCGCGAGTTCTCGGACTTCTTTGAAGCGACGACAGCGGCCGGTGCCGAACCGAAAGCTGCGGCGAACTGGCTCATGGGCGAAGTGCTCGGCCACTTGAACAAGTCGAACGAGACGGTCGAGACGATGAAGTTGACGCCGAGCTCGCTCGCGGAGTTGATTCGTTTGATTGGAGAAGGTACAATTTCTTCGAAGATCGCGAAACGCGTGTTCACGGCCATGATCGAGGAAGGCGCCGAACCGAAGGCGTATGTCGAAGCGAACGGTCTCGCCCAAATCTCGGACGAGAACTTGCTCCGCGGCTACATCGTCGAATTGTTCGAAGCGCATCCGCAGATGATCGAAGACTTTAAGAACGGGAAAGACCGTGCCAAAGGCTTCATCATCGGGCAGATCATGAAGCAGACGAAAGGGATGGCGAACCCGGCGCTCCTCGATGGCTTGTTCCACGAAGAGATCGCGAAACGTTAAGCAGCAGCGAGGCACTTGTGTCTCGCTTTTCGCTCGAAATGAGCATAGGGGAGAGAAACAATATGCAACGAAAACGCGCACGGGTCATCTATAACCCGACATCTGGAAAAGAAGTGATCAAACGGGAGCTGCCGTATATATTGAACCGTCTCGAGGATGCGGGTTATGAGACGTCGACGTACGCGACGAAAGCGATCGGTGACGCGACGCTCGAAGCCGAGCGGGCCGCTGCGGCCGAGTTCGACTTGATCATCGCGGCCGGCGGTGACGGGACGTTGAACGAGGTCATCTCGGGACTCGCTCCGCTCGATGAACGTCCGACGATCGGGCTCATCCCGGTCGGAACGACGAACGATTTCGCCCGGGCGATGCGGATCCCTTTGAGCGTCGTCGGCGCTCTCGACGTAATCTGTGACGGCTTCGAGATGCCGGTCGACCTCGGGGAGATCGAAGGCGAGGCGGGAGACATCCATTACTTCATCAATATCGCCGGCGGCGGCATCATGACTGAGCTGTCGTACGAAGTGCCGTCGAAGTTGAAGACGGCGCTCGGCCAGCTCGCCTACTACGTCAAAGGGATGGAGAAGCTGCCACTCATCAAACCGACGTACATCGAGCTCGAGCATGACGAAGGGACGTTCAGCGGGGAAGTGATGATCTTCCTCACGTCGAACTCGAACTCGGTCGGAGGCTTTGAGAAGATCTCGCCACACGCGTCACTCAATGACGGCTTGTTTGACTTGTTCATCTTACGGAAATGTAACTTGTTCGAGTTCATCCACGTCGTCCGTTTATTGCTCCGGGGTGAGCACTTGTCGAGCCCGCTTGTCGAGCACGTCAAGACGGGCCACGTTAAGATGAAGACGACGACTGAGCGGATGAGCCTCAACATCGACGGCGAGTACGGCGGCGAATGCACGGGTGAGATGCGGAACTTGTTCCGCCACTTGACGGTACTCGCACCGAACGCGCGAATCCGCGAGATGGAAGAGTTGAACGCTCAGTACGAACGCGAACAGATGATCAAACAGCTGTTCAACGTGTCGAATGAGAAAGCAGAATAAGTCGGCTCGGCGTGGCGCTCACGCCGAGCTTTTCGTTGGCCTCTGAACGGGTAATGACAGAATAAAGTACTTCTCGAATCGGGAAAGGAGAGACTCATGCTACCAGTAACTAAAAACGACCGTCTCGACGTCCACATCCATGACCTCACACACGAAGGGGCAGGCGTGGCACGCGTCGACGGTTATACGTTGTTCGTGCCGAACGCGCTCCCGGGTGAGACGGTCGAGATTGTTGTGACGAAGACGAACAAACAGTACGGCTTCGCCCGGCTGATCGAAGTGAAACAAGCGAGTGCGGACCGGGTCGAACCGCCGTGTCCGATCTTTTATCAATGCGGAGGCTGTCAGCTCCAACACTTCAGCTATGAAGGCCAGCTCCGTCAAAAACGGGACCGCGTCGTCGAGGCGCTCCAGCGACTCGGCCAGTTCGACGTGCCGGTTCACGAGACGATCGGGATGCCGGAACCGTGGCGCTACCGCAACAAGGCGCAAGTGCCGTTCAAGCAAGAAGGAGATCGTCTCGTCGCCGGCTTCTACCGCCCACGCTCGCACGACATCGTCGAGATGAAGGAATGTCTCATCCAAGATGAGCGGAACGATGAGGCCGTCCAAGTCGTCCGCGACGTGCTCGCGGCGCACGGTGTGCCGGCGTATGACGAGAAGACAGGACGCGGCGTCATCCGCCACGTCATGGCCCGCTACGGCTACCACTCCGGTGAACTGATGATCGTCCTCATCACGAAGACGACGAAAATCAAAGGGGTCAACGAGATCGTTGCCGACATCTTGAAACGTCTGCCCGACGTGACGTCGATCATGCAAAACGTCAACCCGGACAAGACGAACGTCATCCTAGGGGCGACGAACAAACTCTTATATGGCCACGAGACGATCGAGGACAAGATCGGCGGACTGACGTTCACGATCTCGCCGCACTCGTTCTTCCAAGTCAACCCGGTCCAGACGGAGAAGCTGTACGGTAAGGCGCTCGAATACGCGCAACTTACCGGTACGGAACAAGTCGTTGACGCCTACTGCGGCATCGGGACGATCAGTCTGTTCCTCGCCCGGAAAGCAGCGCACGTGTATGGCGTCGAAGTCGTGCCGGAAGCAATCGAGGACGCGAAACAGAACGCGCTCGTCAACGAGATCGATAACGTGACGTACGCCTGTGGCGCGGCTGAAGATGTCCTTCCAAAGTGGAAGCAAGACGGCATCAACCCGGACGTCATCGTCGTCGATCCGCCGCGTAAAGGCTGTGCCGAGTCGTTCCTCGAGACGATGGTCGAGATGAGTCCGAAACGGATCGTCTACGTATCGTGTAACGTCGCGACGCAAGCGCGCGATATGCGTTACCTCGCTGACCGCGGCTACCGCCTCGTCGAAGTGACACCGGTCGACATGTTCCCGCATACGGCGCATGTGGAGACGGTGGCGTGGCTAGAAAAAATGGAATAAGATGAATGCAGATAGACCTTCGATTTTGTTTGAAATCGGAGGTTTTTTGTTTAGTCGTGTCATAAGGGGTGGTGAAGATGAGGAAAATCATTGTACTTGAACATGTATCCTTGGATGGTGTGATTCAGTCACCGGGTGGGCAAGACGAGGATGTAAGCGAAGGGTTTACGCACGGCGGATGGACAGGACCGTTTACGAGTGATGAGTTAGGTCGTCTGATTCGGACACAAATGCACAGCGACTTTGCATTGCTACTTGGGAGAAAGACGTATGAACAATAGGGAGACTATTGGCCCCAGCACGCGGGTGTTTGGCCGGAAGCACAAATTGCGACAAAGTACGTAGCGTCACAAACGTTGCATGAAAGTCTATGGGAGCCAACCGTTTTTTTGCCGAACCCCATCAAACAGTTAAAGCTATTGAAGCTAGAAGCAGGGCCCGATTTTCATGTCTGGGGAAGCAGTGATTTGGCACATGCTTTGTTTCAAAACGACCTCGTCGATGAATGTTGGTTGATTATCTATCCGATTATCATAGGGTCAGGGAAGCGCTTGTTCCCAAATGATGAAATGAATCCAATCACTTTTAAATCACTTGAGCATTATCCGATGCCGAACGGTGTCATCGTCTCTCATTATCATAGGAAGTGATGACACATTGCGGTTTAAGTAGACCTTGAAACTTCAATAGACGGAAACATATAATTCATGTAAACCTATGTTCTCCTAACGAAAGGGAGCGAAAAAAATGAAAGCAATCACTAAACTCTTAATCGGTATCGTGCTCGTCATAATAATGGTCGTTGGTTGGTGGTTAATCTCTCCTCTTTTTCTTGATCAAACGGTAGATGAAGGGCTCCCCCCCGTTTCTACAGACACCGTTGATATGATCGAAGATTCGGAAGCTGAAACGTCCGAAGCGGAAGATGAGACAATGGACCCAACGCCTCTCAGTTTGTCAGGAATGTTTATGGATGGGGAAAAGAATTACAAAACTTCTGGAACGATACAAACGATTAACGTGGACGATGCTTTGTACCTCAGGTTTGAAGATTTTCAAACGACCAATGGACCCGACCTGTTTGTTTATTTGATTCAGCCTGGGATGGATACGACAGAAGGAATCAGTTTAGGGGCTTTGAAAGGAAATACAGGGAATCAAAATTACTTAGTCCCTGAAGACGTAGACCTCACTCAATATTCGACGGTCGTGATTTGGTGCCGAGCCTTCGATGCCGATTTTGGTATAGGTGAACTAAAACAATAAGTAAACTCTCTTGAAGCCGGCATGGAAATGTCATTTTCAACGTCCGAGTCTGTCGCACGTTGTCAGTCAACGTAAGGTACACCAGTAGAAGTGGCAGTGGAGGGTTGGACAAAAAAAGAATATGAGGAGATCGTGTAAATGATGAAACAGACTAAAGTGACTACTGTAGATGAATACATTTTACAATTTCCTGTTGAGGTTCAAGCAATCCTCCAGACGCTGAGGAAGTTAGTAAAAGACATCTCCCCTGAGGCGGAAGAAAAGATGAGTTACCAAATGCCCACGTATTATTTAAAAGGTAACTTAGTGCATTTTGCGGCATACAAAAATCATATTGGATTTTATCCTACTCCAACTGGCATTGAAGCTTTCAAAGATGAGTTATCCGACTACAAAAGTGCAAAAGGTTCTGTTCAGTTTCCGATTGATAAACCGATTCCTTTCGAATTAATAAAGAGGATCGTTGAGTTTAGAGTAGGTGAGATGAACGGTGACGCCGTAAAAAATAAAGAGTGACCGAGATGTCGGCTTTATTTCCTCCCCACGACATCGAAGTCGGTTGAAGTTACTCGAAAACAGGCAAAAGACGGGCATTGAGGCCCGTCTTTTGTTTACAACGCCTTACCGATGACAGCTTCCCGTTCAGGAGCAGCATCTTCCCGCAACGCATTGATTTCTTTGTATTCGTTCGTGTCTTTCCACAACTCGTCTTTCAACGGATTGAGTTTGTATTTGACGATCCGTGTCACTTGCCAGACGGCGAGGACGACGTTCAGCGCAAGACTGAGCAGTGCGATCGTCCAGTTCGCTGCCGGATTATACGACACGCTCACGTTGAACGTGCTGCCGACGGCGAAGAAGTAAGGGAACGTCATGACCCACATCATCCAAAACGTGAGTGTCTGGGCACGGTTTTGCATCCACGTCCCTTTCGCCCAAAGGAGTGCAGGGACCGTTGCTGCGATGTTCAAGGCGAAGCCTGAGTAGAACGCGTTACCTGGGGCGCATGAATAGACGTAAGCGATGTTCCAAATGCCATATGCGACAATCCATAGTTTCGTCTGGTCCGGCCAGAGCATGTCTTTTTTCTTGCCGGATGTCGCGAAGATGCCGACCCATCCGCAAATGAGGAGCAAGTTCAAAATCCCGGCGACGGCGTTTACGTAGTTCCAGCCGCCTGAGATGTAATACATCCCATCGACCATACCTTCAAATCCCATGATGCCGACTTGGAATTCTCGAACGACGGCCTCGGCGATATTGAGGGCCAAGATACCCGGCACGAGCAACAAGTACCATGGATGTTTTTTGTGATAATCGGTGAAACGGATGACCATGTAAATCAAGCTTCCGGCGAGAGCGGAATACACTTTCACCCAGTGAAACCATGATGTGATTTCAGGGTCGGCGGTGAAGAACCAAATCGGAGTCAATACGACCGGGACCGCCATGAACATGAGAATACTAGCTTTTTTACTCGACCGGACGAATTCATTTAATCCGATCAACAAGCCGAATACGACGAACCACATGACGACATTGTACCAAGGAATGGATTCAAAGAAAAACATACGATAACGCCCCTTTCATTTCTAAAGTATTGGTGACAGAACAACGATGAAAAATATGATGTCGATAAACATACCGAACGTTCGTTATGTTTATGTGAAAATCGTAACAAACTATTGGAAGCGTTGTCAATGCGGTTTGGGGCGTCACAAGGACATGTCACAGAACCGTCAAATCATTATGATATAATTAGCAATTATTACGTGAGGAGCGTCGAAGCACATGATGAACGAAGGGAAACAAAAGATAGTAGAGGCAGCACGAGCGACGATCATCGAGAATGGGATCCAAGGTACGACACTTCGTGGCATCGCGAAGAAGGCTGGGCTTAGCACGGGCGCAATCTATCATTATTACAGCTCAAAAGAAGCCATTCTGTATGACGTGATGGACGAAGGCTTGGGCGAGATCCGTCGAATCGCGACGGTGTCGATCGAAGACAAGAAAGAGGCCCGCGAAATCATTCAAGAGATCTTCGACGGGATGCAAGACCGTTTAAAAAAAGATGCAGAAAGCCGGTTGCAGTTTTATTTAGCTCATGAGGCGATGCTCGGGAACGAGGAGTTACAAAACAAATTTCGAGAAAAATACGAAGATTGGATTGACCGGGTGGAAGCCATCTTCGTGCGCGCATACGGTGTCGAAAGGGGTTCGTCGACACGAGCGGTTGCCGCGTGGACGATGGCGGCGATCGATGGGATGGTGCTCCAAACGTTATTGAATGTTCAAGTTGTCGAATCTGTTCATACGAATCGTGTATTAGAGTATTTGTTGCAAGACGGGTTCGCGCACTTCTTCAAGTTGATCCACGAACAACCAGGTAAATAAAGATAAATCAAAGTCCCGTCCTAACCCGAAATACCGGATACTTGCTTTAAGTTTCTGGTTCGGGTTTTTGTATAGAGTTAGAGTGGTGTAGAGCGAACGATTGATTTTCCAACATCCGCTTGAAAGAAGGGGAGCATGATGAGCGCTGAGACACCGAACAAACATGTCGCGAAAACACCGATTCATTTATGGATGGTAGGAACAATTTTTATGGTTATATACGGTGTGGGCATTTACGATTACTTGATGGTCCAAGCACAGAACGTTATGTATTTGAACTCATTGAACGTAAAAGGCGATGTAGTTGCATACTTTACCGGTTATCCGTTTCTATTGAAGATACCATGGGGCATCAATGTGTTTAGCGGTCTGATGGCGGCTGTGCTTTTATTGTTGAGAAAAAAACAAGCGGTTGGATTCGCACTTTTGGCCGGGCTTGCTAAACTCGTATTGGATATCGCCACGTTCACGTTTCTGGGACGGTGGGAAGTCTTCGGGATGCAAGCATCGCTTATTGATTTATCAATCCTCGTCCTCACTTTTTTGTTGGTCGTCTACTGTACGAAGATGTTGAAACAAGGTGTATTAGGCTGAATGACTTGACTAAAGAGGAAGTCGTGACGTTTTGTATAATAATTATTAGAAAGTATTGTCAGTTGATACATTCCCCCGTCCATAATAGAATGGATAAAGTGATTTTGTTGGATTGATTACGAAAGGGAATGATTTTATATGAACGAAAACTTCTGGCGCGACCTTCCGCGTCCATTCTTTGTACTTGCCCCGATGGAAGACGTGACCGACGTCGTCTTCCGTCACGTCGTCGCCCATGCCGGACGTCCAGATGTGTTTTTCACCGAGTTCGCGAACTCGGACAGCTACTGCCATCCGGAAGGGAAAGGCAGCCTGCGTGGACGCTTGACGTTCACGGAGGACGAACAGCCGATGGTCGCCCATATTTGGGGTGACAACCCGGACTACTTCCGCGAGATGAGCATCGGCATGGCCGAGATGGGTTACAAAGGTATCGACATCAACATGGGTTGCCCGGTCCCGAACGTCGCCAAGCGCGGCAAAGGGAGCGGCCTCATCCTCCGTCCTGACGTCGCGGCCGAACTCATCCAAGCGGCGAAAGCCGGTGGCATCCCGGTCAGCGTCAAGACACGACTCGGCTTCGCGAAACTCGACGAGTGGCGCGACTGGTTGACGCATCTCTTGAAGCAAGACATCGCCAATTTGTCGATTCACTTGCGCACACGCAATGAGATGAGTAAAGTCGACGCGCATTGGGAGATGATTCCGGATATCATGAAGTTGCGTGATGAGATCGCACCGGATACGCTCATCACGATCAACGGCGATATTCTCGACCGTCAAATGGGATTAGAACTCGTCGACAAGTATGGCGTCGACGGCGTCATGATCGGCCGCGGGATTTTTAAGAACCCGTTCGCGTTCGAGAAGGAGCCGCGTGAGCACTCGATGGAAGAGCACCTCGATCTTCTTCGTCTCCAGCTCGACCTGCAAGACAAATTCCAAGAAGACGTGCCGCGTTCGATCTCGAACTTGCACCGGTTCTTCAAGATTTACGTGAAAGGGTTCCCCGGGGCGAGCGACCTCCGTGTGAAACTGATGGATACGAAATCGACAGATGAAGTGCGGGCGTTGCTCGCCGAGTTTGAAGAAAATAAACGAATAGAACAGCTGATTGAAAGCTGATTTTGGAGCGCAAAGTCGCTCCTTTTCTATATGTATTAACAGGAGGACGAACAGATGATTCCAACTCGACAGACTGAGCGGCTGGTATTGAGGTCACTCACTCAAGAGGATTTATCGACATACGCCGCCATACTCGGTCAACGGGAGGTGAGCCGTTATTTAGGGGACGGGAAACAGAAGACTCGAGAAGATGCCGCGCACTTACTGACTCGTTTCCAGGAGCAGTGGATGGAATATGGCTATGGAGTCTGGGGTGTGGTTGAACGGTCGACGAACCAACTGATTGGTCATTGCGGTTTCTCACGGTTACCGACTGGCGATGTCGAGTTATTGTATGCTTTCGATCCGACCACATGGGGGAAAGGGTACGCGGTCGAGTCAGCGCAAGAGGCGCTCGAGTTTCTCGATTTGTTGGCGAGAATAGAACCGATCATCGCGCTCAGCTATCCTGAAAACGAGCGTTCGCAACGGGTCTTGGTACGTCTCGGTTTCACGTATATGAAAGAAGATGATTATGCAGGCGTCAATTTGTTGGTGTATCAGCGCTGTACGATGGGATAAGCAACCTATGGGAACATAGGTTTTTTTTGTGGACAATTTTTGAAGATGAGCGTACACTTAATATATCGGGAGACGATATAACGGTAGACGAAGTAAAGGAGATAAACTATGACACAATCAGCAGGAACCGTCGCGTTGACAGAGGCGGTCTATTATATTTTGTTGTCGTTGCAAGTTCCGCGTCACGGGTATGGCATCATGCAATTCGTGCAAGAATTGAGCGATGACCGTGTCCAGTTAGCGGCGGGGACACTTTATGGCGCGTTAAGCAATTTAGTTGAAAAAGGATGGATTGAAGCAGTAGAGAAAGCGAGCGGACGAAAGAAAGAGTATGTCGTCACACCTCTAGGACAAGCAGTGCTTGAGGCCGAACTCGTCCGGCTCGAAGAACTCGTCACGAATGGAAAACAGTGGATTGGGGGAAACAAATCATGAAAACTAAAACGGTATATCGCTTTTATGCGGATTACGAAAAAGAAGAGGTTTGGTTGAACGATATGGCGGGCGCTGGCTGGTTTCTTGAACGTTTTAGACTTGGGCGTTACACATTCGTTCAAGGGGATCCGAACGAATATACTTATCGGATCGAGTTGATGGAAGAGGCACCAAACAATCCGAAATCGATCGCGTACTTTGAATTTTTGGAGGAAATGGGCATCGAGGTCGTCGCGACGACGTTTCGCTGGGTCTTTCTCCGGAAACTAACAGCTGACGGCCCGTTTCGACTCTACTCCGACATTGACTCAAAGATTCGCCATGAACGACGGATTTTTCATTTGTATAGTTTTGTGTTGTATCTCAATTTATTTGTAGCATTTCTCAACCTGTCGAACGGTATCGAATCTTTCCTCTGGGTTCCTAATTTTTTAGTCAGTCTGCTATTTATCATATTCGTGCTGAAACAATATCGGAAACTTTCGAAATTGAGAGATGAACGTCAACTGGTCGAGCGGGATCAGTGATGGACGAGAATCTATGGGAACATCTTCAAGGCGGGGATTTGCGTTCCATCGGGCGGGTCGATGCGGTCGTCCGCGTTTCCATGACAAGCTGGTTGGTCTGCTGCAGACGCAATCGAAGACAGGAAGTCCAGCCGTTGCGACACGTTGTTGGCTAAATGACGAGAGAGTGAGTGAAAAATGAAACATATTTTAGATGGATTCGTATGAAGTGAGCGGAAGGAAGGTGACGGTGGAAATGAACAAATGGCGCGAATCCGCGGTCGGGCTTGGTCTTATTTTCGGAACGGCTGCCGGGATGATCATCTCTCTACTATTCGATTTTACGGTTGCCTACGGGATTGTGGTCGGCTCAATAATCGGATATTTGATCGGACTGGTTATTTCTATCAGCGCAATGAAACAATGACTATGATGATATAAGAGTAGGAGGCAAATAACATGAGTGAATTTCAATTTATGACGAGCGATAGACCGCTAAAAGAAGTCGAAAATCCATTTATCGAACACTTATCAATTAATGAAGCCATCAAAAAAGGTGTCGTGTTGCCTGAAATGCTCACAGAGGATGAAGAACTCGATCGTGACGAAAAGATTTTGATGCACGTCGAATCGGAAGAACACCTCGATGAAATCGAGATTAAGCGAGACTTGTATTATGACGTAACGAACGTCGAAGCGTATTCAACAAAACCACACGTCGCTGAATTGCGCTGGCGCTATTCTGAGACGAGAGCCGAACAACTCGTCGATTACATCATTGATCATCTGCAGACAGCGGATGAAGTCGAAATTTGGAAAGTGTGGGTCGATGAACAGACGGAACCAAGCGTCAAGACGATCACACGTGACGAGTTGACGATTGATGCGCTACGATTTTTGGGCGACGTCGGGTTCGAGCGACCGGAGTGCCTTCGTGTCGTGAAAGCATGAACAGATTGTTAACATTGCGTTATCTGACCGAACGAGTCTTCTCGTTCGGTTTTTTGTTTTATATTCCCACTTGAAAAAAGATTGCTATATTATGAGAAGAAGAGTCAGGAGGGAATACCATGCATATTTTAATCGTAGAAGACGACCGGACGATTGCCTCCGGTCTTCAATATTCGCTCGAACAAGAACAATTTACGACGGTGCTTTGCCATAACGTGACAGATGCAACACGAATCCTCGAGCAACAGCTACATACAATCGACCTTTGCTTGTTCGATTTGTCGTTGCCGGACGGGAGCGGCTACGACTTGTGCCGGCTCGTGAAACAAAAACAAGATACACCGGTCATCTTTTTGACGGCGTTCGATGATGAAGTAAACGTCGTCATGGGGCTCGATATGGGAGCGGACGACTACATCACGAAACCGTTCCGGGTCCGAGAGCTCATCTCCCGAATCCATTCGGTATTGCGCCGCTACAATAAACAAGGTGGTTCGCCCGTCTTGACAATCGGGTCAATCGAAATCAACACGCAAGACGCTAAAGTCAAAAAGGTTGGGGAAGACATCTTGTTGACGGCGCTCGAGTATCGTTTACTGCTCATCTTCGGGAGACATACGGGACAAGTGCTGACGCGTGCTCAACTGCTCGACCAGATGTGGGACATGGGCGGGGATTTCGTCAATGACAATACGTTGACTGTCTACATCAAACGGTTGCGCGAGAAGCTAGAGGACGACCCGCAACGCCCGACCTTGATCAAGACCGTGCGTGGCATCGGCTATAAGGTGGAAACTTGATATGCTACGGAATCGAGAAATCCGTATTTATTTGCTGAGTCTTTTTGTGTTAGTCAGCTTAGCTGTTGGTGCGGCGCTGTTCATCTCGCTTGAGGCAATCCTCCTCGTCGCTGTCTTATCGATTGCATTCATTGCGGTGACATATCGCTTCACGACGTGGCGCTATCGGGAAATCGACCAACTCTCGAGTTATCTTCAAGAGATCAGCAACGGCAACTATAGACTCGACGTTCGCGATAACCGGGAAGGTGAACTCAGCTTGTTAAAGAGTCAAATTTATAAAGTGACGAAGATGTTGTCTGAGCAAGGGACTCATCTCGAGGAAGATAAGCAGAAGCTGACGGATGCGATCTCCGACATTTCACATCAGCTGAAGACGCCGCTCACGTCGATGACCGTCATGGCGGACTTACTCAGTGACCCGCGTCTGTCTGACGAAAAACGAAACGAATTTACCCATAACGTGCAAGTACAGCTCGAACGGATGGAATGGCTCGTGTCGTCTCTCCTCAAGCTGTCTAAAATCGACGCCGGGACGATTCATTTTAAAAGGGAACCGGTGTCTGTCCAAGCGCTGATTCAAGCTGCGACGGAACCGCTACTCGTCCCGATCGATATCAAGATGCAACAACTTCACGTTACGGGAGACCGCGGCGTCACATTCGAAGGGGACGTGAAATGGACGACCGAGGCGCTCATCAACATCTTGAAGAATTGCGTCGAACATACGCCGGAACAAGGCGAGCTGTTCATCGAGTTCAGCGAGAACACACTCTATACGGAAATCCTCATCCGCGACACGGGGAGCGGGATTGCCAAACAAGACGTCCCCTATGTGTTTCAGCGCTTTTATAAAGGGATGAATGCGAACGATGACAGTGTCGGTATCGGACTCGCGATGGCGCACAGCATCATCACGAGCCAGCAAGGGGAGTTGTCTGTCCGCAGTGAACTCGGCGTCGGGGCAACGTTTCAGATTCGATTCTACAAAGCGGTCGTCTGAAGTGGCAAGTGACTAAACTGTCACTTTCGAGTCACGGACGCGTCACACTCGCTCGGTACACTCAAGGTAGATCAAGTACTGGAGGGTGCAACTATGAATATTTTAGAAGTGAAAAACTTATCAAAAGTGTACGGAAAAGATGAGATGGAAGTGCGGGCGCTCGATGACGTGTCGTTTACCGTGAAAAAGGGAGAGTTCGTCTGTATCGTCGGACCGTCGGGCTCAGGGAAGTCGACGCTGTTGCATTTACTTGGCGGTGTCGACGTCCCGACGAGCGGGAACGTGCTCATCGATGACACGGATATTTACAAGTTAGACGAGACACAACTCGCCATCTTCCGTCGCCGCCAAATCGGGTTGATTTATCAATTTTATAACTTGATTCCGATTTTGACGGTTGAAGAGAATATCACACTTCCGATGTTGTTGGATGAGCAAAAAGTTGACCCGGCCCATTTGGAGCGCATCATCGGGATCCTAGGGTTGTCGAACCGGTTGACGCATTTGCCGAACCAGTTGTCTGGCGGGCAACAACAACGCGTCTCTATCGGCCGGGCGCTCATCAGTAACCCGGCCATCATCTTGGCCGATGAGCCGACGGGAAACTTAGACAGTCAAAATAGTGAAGAAATCATGAGTCTCTTGAAACTTTTCAACAAGAAATTCAATCAGACGCTCATCATCATCACCCATGACGAACGGATTGCCTTACAGGCCGATCGAATCATCTCGATTGAGGATGGGAAGATTGCGAAGAACGAGGTCGTCCGCCCATGAATATCATCCATAAAATGACGATTCGGCATTTGCGCGAGAATAAGCGGCGCTCGCTCGTCACGATTATCGGTGTCATCATCTCGGTGGCGATGATCACGGCTGTGACGACACTCGGTTCTTCTTTCCTTGACTTGATGATTCGTCAAGATATCGCGACGAACGGAGAATGGCACGTCCAATATATGAATACAAATGAACAGCAAGTCGAGGCAATTCGTGACGACGCGGCGACAAAAGACGTCATTCTATCAAGTGATGGCTATGCGGAACTAGAAGGTTCACAAAATGTGTATAAACCGTATGTGTACATTCGGAACTACAACCCGTCAGGATTGAAAAACTTTCCGATCGACCTGACTGAGGGGCGCTTGCCGAAACAAGACGGAGAAGTCGTCATTTCCGAGGCAATCCGTCAAAATGCTCAAGTCACGCACAACATCGGCGATCAGTTGACGCTCGATATCGGCGAGCGCATGGACGAATCAGGTCGCGTGTTGACGCAAAACGATGGCTTGATGCGTGAAGGGGAAGATGTCCTTGAGCAATTGAAAGTAGAGGACACGGTGACGTTGACTGTCGTCGGTACGATGGCTCGCCCGGCATGGGAGCCGACTTGGTCCCCAGGCTATACGGTCGTCGGATACGTTGACGACAAGGACTTGAACGGGGAGACCGTCGATACGTTCGTCGCTTTGAACGATGTCAGCAACTCGATTTATGAAGAAACGGATCAGTTGATGAAAGAACAAGGGATTGAGGGAGTCGCCTATAACTCATCGCTTCTTCGCTATTACGGGGTGACGGACGATGGCGGGCTACGCAAAACGCTATACGGCTTCGCCGGGATTGTCATGGCGGTCATCGTCATCGGTTCGATTTCGCTCATCTACAACGCTTTCGCCATCAGCGTATCTGAACGCTCACGTTACCTTGGTATGCTCGCGAGTGTCGGTGCGACGAAACGACAAAAGCGGAACTCGGTCTTCTTTGAAGGGTTGATTATCGGCGGGATCAGTATCCCGATTGGTATCGTTGCGGGGATCACGGGAATCGGATTCACGTTCCTATTTATCAATGCCTTTGTCGAGAAGGCATTGAATGTGACAGAGAAGTTTGAAGTCGTCGTCACACCACTCACGCTCCTGTTGACGGTTTTGATTTCGAGCGTGACGATTTTCATTTCCTGTTATCTTCCGGCACGCCGCGCTTCCAAAATTTCTGCGATTGACGCGATTCGTCAAACCCAAGATGTTCGACTGACGTCGAAGAGCGTGAAGACGTCAAAGCTCGTTCGACGGATCTTCGGTTTGGAAGCGGAAATCGGGCTGAAAAATACGAAACGTAACCGAAAACGGTATTTGGCGACTGTGTTCTCACTTGTCATCAGTATCATTCTCTTTTTAGTCGTCAGTTACTTTACGACCCAACTTGAACAGTCTTTTGAAATGTCGCAAGGAGACTATACGTACGATATTCTCGTGTCAGGTATAGATCTCGATCAAGAAGACTTGCGTCGCTACGAGGCGATTGAAGATGTTACGAGCGGTACCTATTTAGAAAATGCCACGGTCCGAGCGTTCGTCGAAGCAAATCGACTGCCACAAACGATTATGGAACGAGAAGATTTGGCAGCTTCAGTCGTTGATGGGAAATATGGTTACTATGTGTCACTCTATCAACTCGATAACAAAAGTTTCGATGCGTACTTGAAACAGATTGGGGCATCTTCTAGTGACGTTAGCGATGGAGAGGTTCCTGGCGCTGTGTTGATTGATGAAGTCTCGTATCAAGATGCAGATAAGAAAAAATTTGTTATGACGAAAACGATTGAAGCCGAAATCGGTGACACGATTGATTTATACGAAGAAAATGCGACGGGAAATGCGATTCCGTCCGATACGGTGAAAGTAGCGGCCATGACGGACATCATTCCGAACGGGATGACATCGAGTTCTCTCGGCTGGCTCGATTTAATTGTACGGGAAGGAACGTTCGAAGAAGGCGATATTAGTGAAGCGCTTAACTTACAAAGTTCTTTCATCGCATTGAATACGACAAATCCTGACGCGACGCAAGAGGTGATTGAAGCGGAACAAAACATGGATATCTATGTGACTAACGTGTCGGAACGACGCGAACAACAAGAGCAGATGTTGTTGTTGATGTCGATTTTCATCTATGGGTTCATCGTGTTGATCTCGCTCATCTCGGTGGCGAATATTTTCAACACGATCTCGACGAGCGTTTCGTTACGTCGTCGCGAATTTGCGATGCTGCGATCGGTTGGGATGACACCGAAAGGGTTCAACAAGATGGTGTACTATGAAAGCATCTTTTACGGATTGAAAGCGCTAGCTTATGGACTTCCAATCAGCATTCTCATCATGTACCTCATCTACCGGGCCCAAATTAATACGTTCGAAGTGCCGTTCGCGTTGCCGTGGAGTGACATCTTATTTGTCACGATCGTGATCTTCCTCATCGTCGGTTCTTCAATGGTATATGCAATTTCGAAAGTGAAGTCGGATAATATCATCGACCGGTTGAAGCAAGAGAATAACTAATATGCATGCAAAGGGATTCAGTGTCTACTGAGTCCCTTTTTCTGTAAAATGAGAATGAGGAAAGAGGTGGGAGAATGGACATCCGAGAACTATTGAACGGTGGGGACTTGCGCTCCATCGGTCACGTCGATGCGGTCGTCGCTTTCGTCGGGAACGACCCGGAACGATTCAATGAATTGATGAACGGATTGACTGATGACCGTCCCGTCGTCCGGATGCGGAGCGCAGATGCGATGGAGAAAGTGACACGTCGTCATCCGGAACTGCTGCGACCGCATCAAGCGTCCTTATTCCAACAGCTACATACTACTACTCAACAAGAAGTGAGATGGCACTTGGCTCAAGTGATGCCACGGATGACGTGGACGGAGGATGAGGCAACCGACATCGTCCGTGTGCTCAGCGGTTGGATTGAAACGGAGACGAGCAATATCGTCATCGTCAACTCGCTGCAGGCCATCTTCGACTTGAACGCCGTGCATTCACGTTTCCGCGACGAGCTGAAAGCCTTGCTCGAGACGCAACTCGAGACGGGGAGTCCAGCCGTGAAGAGCCGCTCAAAAAAACTTTTACGAAACGTGTGACCGATTGGCTCCATTTCCGGTCTATAGAAGTGTAAATCATCGAGAGGGGGATTCGATTGGACGATCAAGCGATCATCGATTTGTATTGGAGGCGTTCCGAGCGGGCGATTGAAGCGACGGCGCAAAAGTACGGCGGCTATTGTCATTCGATTTCGTATAATATTTTGCATAGCCGAGAAGACGCGGACGAGTGCGTCAATGACACGTACATGAAGGCGTGGCAAGCGATTCCGCCGACCCGTCCAGCGCGGCTCGCCGCCTATTTGGCGAAGCTGGTCCGTAACGTCTCGCTCCACAAGTATGAGAAGGCGAACGCCAAGAAACGCGGAGCCGGGCAAGTCCCCCTCATCGTCAGTGAGCTCGAGCACTGTCTCGCCTCCTCCGTCGCGACCGATTCGGAAGTCGTCGAGCTATTGAACGATTTTTTGGCCCAGTTGCCACAAGAGACCCGACAGATCTTTATGGGGCGTTACTTTCACTTTCAGTCGATTAAAGACATCGCGAAGATGCGCCAGGTGAGCGAGAGCAAGGTGAAGATGGTGCTGCTGCGAACTCGGAACGACTTGAAGCAAGTGCTCGAAGCGGAAGGGGTGGCGCTATGAACGGAGATCGGCTCACACGTTTGATGGGAGACGTCGATGACTGTTTCGTTGAGGAATCGATGGTGGTTGAAGTCAAAAAGCGGAGACATTGGCGTTGGATTGGCGGTCTCATCGCAGCAGCTGCTGTCACACTCTTTGCCGTGACATGGGATGGTTTTAAAGAACTGATTCCGCTATCGGACAGCTCGAGCAATATGTCGGTCGCGTATATTGATGAAGAGGACATCGATGTCGGGATGTCGTCCGCAAACCTGGCCGAGATGAGTGAGGATGAACTGTTCTCGAAATGGGATCCCATTGTGGTGCGTGGCATTGTGAAGCAGATTGACCAGATTGAACTCGACTTCAACGGACAAGAGGAATATCAATCGATTGTGACGATTGGCGTGACAGACGTCTATCGGGGAGATATCGGGCCGGGCAGCACGATTCAAGTTCTCACGGTTGCCGGTGTCGGTTCCAAGGTGCTTCAGTCGGATGCGGACGTCATCTCTGAACTTCGCCTCGGCACGGAAGGAATTTTTATGCCGAGACGGCATGATGCTTCCCACATCTGGTCACAAAATGGGGCCATGCTTCAAGTGATGGATGTGAGTGATTACGGCTTTCCAGACGGTGATCGATATATGTTCCTAGAGACGGACGAAGGGCTCGTCTTCAGTCGTGATGCCTATCCATCATTGAATGGCGCTGAAACACTCGATGACGTGGAGGCGTTCATGATGGAACGGTTCCGTTAAAGGGAAGAGGATATGGAAGAGGAGAGGGCTACGATGACAGAGCAGAATTGGCGTGCGTCAGGGGTAGGACTCGGTTTAGTGTTTGGGGCGGGGATCGGAATCATTGGGTCGCTCCTGTTTGATTTTGAACTGGTGTATGGGATTGCGGCAGGTGCAGCACTCGGCTATCTCGTTGGACTCGTGGTGTCATTGACAACTCGGGTGTAAGAAGTAAGAAGCATAAAAAATCAACCTCACCGATGATGGGAGATTGATTCTGGCATCCATTATTCACAAGCCCAGCCGTCTTTATCACGGTCCATGCTCGGCTGGTAAGCCGCATGATCTGAACTGACACCACCCGGGTAAGTGCCGCGGAGGTCCGTACAGTTTTGGAACTTTTGACTTGTCGGCGCAGCAGCGGCCGAGTAAGACGAACTTTCATTTACGGATGCGGCTTTCAAAGCGCTTGCCTCTTGCTCGGCTTGTGTAATGAGATTGGCAGCTTTTTCTTTCGCTTCATTGAGTTGAGCTTGGGCGACGCTTGCCGCTTCATCCTCAGCTTTGGAAAGAATCGTGTCGGCTTTAGACTCTGCCTCTTTTACAAGTTGTAAAGCTTGTTGTTCGGCTTCGGCAATTTGAAGTTTGGATTTTTCGTCAGCTTCTACACGAAGTACTTCGACTTCTTCCATCGAATTGTCTAATTCTTGTTGGGCGGCCTCGACTTTGGTTTGGAGAGCGACGTATTTAGCTTGTTCTGCGGAAAGATCTTGCTCATACACTTGTCGGCTCACTTTCGTCGCTTGCGTGTACGCCGAACCAACTAAAATTAAGATGGCGCAAGTGATTAGAACACGTGTAGATTCGTTAAATTTTTGATGACGCCACATCAGGAATAATCCTAATGGGAACAGTAAAATGAGTGCAACGATGATGACGTCGGCTCGTTCGAATAATTTTTTGTTCAATGAATAAATCCTCCTCATATATATGTGCAAAAACAACCTTACCAATATACCATCATTTAACAATAAAGGGGAATGGAATAATTAATTTCCAAATGAGAATAACTGTCACCAACTCTAGACAAAAAAGTCTGTGTCGACTGTTTGGAACACCTGTGTACATGAATGGAGTTCCGTTTATAATGTGTCTTCAAAAACGTAGTGCAATTCGACTTTTTTAGCTTATAAGGAGGAAATCGTATGGACCGTACGATCACAGTCAAAGGAACAGGAAAAGTATCGGCCAAACCGGATTTGATTGTCGTAAAAATGGAGTTAACTTCGAAGGCCGTGCGCTATGAGGAGACGATGAATCTAGCGGCGACGGCCATGGCGCGTCTGCAAAAGGCGCTTGGACAGGTCGGCTTCGATAAGACCGCTCTAAAGACGACGGACTTCTCGATCGATACAGACTATGAAAGTTACCGTGACGAGGATGGAAATTATAAATCTCGTTTCCGTGGCTATGTGTGTGAGCAACGAACAAAACTTGAGTTTGACCTCGACACGAAACGCTTGTCTGACGTCATCCAAAGCGTCACGAATTCAATGGCAGATCCGAAACTGTCCATCAAGTTCACAATTAAAGATTCAGATACGGTTAGCGATGCACTCCTCGCCAGCGCGGCGGAGAGTGCGTTGCATCGGGCTGAACTGTTGACGAAAGCGGCCGGTGCGAAGCTTGGGGAATTGAAACGGATTGACTATACGTGGGCCGAGCTCCATCTTTACTCGCCAACTAATTTGGTATTCCATGAAGAGGTGTTCCATTCACAGGCGTCGATGCCAGAGCTTCAGCCGGACGATATCGATTTGAGCGATACGGCGACGTTCGTCTGGGCGATCGAATGAAACGAGTCGTCTGGATGGTGGCGTTGCTGCTGTCTGTCTCAGTGTCGGTCCACGCCATGTCCTGGGCGTATGCGTTCGTTGTCTTGGACGGACGGGTGTATGAAGTGACGGACGAAGTCGTCGCTGAGGCGGATCTTGGTGAGGTCGTCGGCGAGGTCGAGACGTTGGCCGACGATATGACCGGCGACTATTACGGCGACGCCTCGAACATGTATCCGATTGGTACGGAATATCGTCAAGTGGAAGGGGAGTCGGTCGAAGACGTGCTCGCGGTCGAGGATGGGACGGAGTGGAAGCGGGCCAAATTCGTCCATGAGGCGCCGTTTGACAGCCGAAATCATCTAGACGTGATCGCCTATGCCGCCATCGGCTTGGGAATCGCCGTATTTTTTGGCGCTAGACTGAGGAAACAGCGATGAACTTATATGACGTTGAGGAACAGACTTCGAATCGGATTATAGAGAAAAGAATGGATACATGATGAGCGGTCCACCATTAAGGGAATAGTCCCATGTAGACCGAGAGAGCTTTCGCTTAATGGAGGGATACGTCATGAAAATCCTCATCACTTTTGACTCGATGTACGGATGCACAGAAAAAGTCGCCCACGCCATCAAGGACGGATTCGACGAGCTTCATCAAGTCGAGGCGGTTCACATCAGTCATATCGGCTACGGGGATCTCGCCAACCTTGATTTACTCGTCGTCGGGTCACCGACACACGGCGGGCGTGAGACCGAGGACGTGAAGACGTTTCTCGACGGACTGTCGGATCATGCGCTCCGCGGAGTGCGGGCCGCAGCGTTCGATACGAGCATGGCCGAAGAAGACCAAGGCTATTTCGTCGGGAAGATCGTCAAATGGTTCGGCCACGCCTCGACCCGGATCGGCCGGGAGCTTACGGAAAAAGGGGCAGAGCCCGTGCTTCAAGAATCATTCCTCGTCCTCGACAAAGAAGGACCGCTCAAAGATGGAGAGCTCGAGCGGGCCCGCGACTGGGCAAGTCATCTGTTCGATAAGTGAACGAAGACGCGTTCCTGATGGGATGCGTTTTTTGTTGTGTCATATGACCGAACTGCATGAAAAACGGGTAAATACAAGTGTAGCTCTTTTTCGTAAGATTGGAGGGAGAACGATGAAAAAATGGGAACGAGATGTCCTTGTCGGTTGGATCGTCGTCTTGCTTGTGTTGATTGCCCATTACGTGATGACCGTGTCGCTCGGCAACACCTACTTTGCCGAATCGACGTTGAATCGGATGCTTTGGTTCAGTAGCTTCCCGGCTTTTTTGATCGCATTTATCGCAGCGTTGTTCCAAAAAACGAACACGCTCACGCTTGCCGTCCGGCGCGCCGTCATTTGGACAGCCGAGCTCGTCGTCGGGTTTTCACTTGTCGCCTTGTTCTTCCGCGCGTTCGTACCGTTGTTCGCAAGCCCTGGTGCGTATTGGCTGTTCGGTGCCGTCTTGCTCGCCCCGCTTGTCTACTTGTTTGCGTTCCGCCGCCAAGACCGCGGCACGAAAGCCGGAGCCCATTAATCGAAACGCCTTCCTCGGGAGGCGTTTTTAGCTTGCCTCGAAATGGGAAAGGGGTACAGAAGACATGAATGGAGGGAATACTATGAGTACTTATTTTTCATCATCTTACGACGAGTCGCGCGAGAGGTTTCTCGATTTGCTCGACACCGTCAAACAATACTACCCGAGCGCGCGGACGATGTCGCATTCGATCGGGGAAGATACGATCGACGTGATCATCGGCGAACCGGCCGGGTCACGTGAGGCGATGCTGCTCATGACGATCGGCGAGCATGGGATCGAAGGCTACGCCGGTGCGGCTGTGACCACGCAATTCATCGAGACACAGCTCGGCAACGTCCGCCATGACGTGACAGGCGTCTGCTTCATCCATGCGGTCAACCCATGGGGGATGAAGCATTTCCGGCGCGTCAACGAACATAACGTCGATTTGAACCGAAACTACGTCGTCGACCGAGAATCGCTGCCGCGAAACGTCAATAAAGAGTATGAGGTGATGCGCCACTTGTTCGTCCCGGACGGTGTCATCGACGACTATCACGAGGCGCGCGAACACATTTATTCGTTCCTCGGCTCTGGCATCAAGCTCGACGGGTTCGACGCGATGACCGAGGCGAAAGGGATGGGCCAGTACCAATTCCCGAAAGGCGTCTATTATGGCGGAGACGCCGACGAACCGTCCGCCGTCTTCATGAAAGAGATCCAGCACGATCTTCTCGACCGTTACGACCGGGTCGTCCATATGGACTGGCACACCGCGCTCGGGCCGACGAACGAAGTGACGATGCTCGTCAGCGAGCGGGACGGACGCAGCGCCGAGCAGTTAAAACAGACGTACGGGTTGAAGAACATCAAGACGTACGATCCGGAAGCCGTGCTTGGCGATTCGACGAACCATTTTTATTACGTTCGTGACACGCATTACCCGGACAAGCAGCTCGTCTCGGCCTTGTTCGAGTTCGGGACGTTCGGGACGTCGACGAAAGCGCTGATCCGCGAATTTTTGACGATCATTTTAGAGAATCGCCTCTATTTCGAAGGCACGAAAGATCCGGAGGCACGTAACGGCATCAAAAAAGAATTCATGGCTATGTTCTACCCGGAAGACGAGACGTGGAAGACGTCCGTGTTACGAGAAGGCGCGCAAGCGGTCGAGCATATTTTGAAGGCCGAATCGCTCTGGCGCGACGGTTGACAGGTTTTCAGTTCGCTCAAACGGGAACAGATGGGTTGTGGGCAAACGTACGGCGCACAACGCTCAACAATACGATTGGGGGTTTTGAATAATGGGAAATTACATTACAGCACATGACGGGACGTCTATTTTTGTCGAGGACGTCGGAACGGGTGACGCGGTCGTCTTCTTGCACGGCTGGCCGGCGAACAACAACATGTTCGAGTATCAGAAAAACGCGCTGTTGGATGCGGGCTACCGCTATGTCGGTATCGATTACCGCGGTTACGGGAAGTCGGACGCACCGGCTACGGGCTATGACTACGAGACGATGGCGTCTGACGTGAACATGGTCGTCAACGGCCTCGGTGTCAAAGACTTCACACTCGTCGGCTTCTCGATGGGTGGGGCGATCGCGATCCGCTATGCGGTCGATTATCCGGACGGCGGTTTGAAAAAACTTATCCTCGCCGGCGCGGCGGCACCGGTGTTCACGCAACGCCCGGACTATCCGTACGGGATGACAAAACAAGAAGTCGACGCGTTGATCGAAGATACGAAACGCGACCGGGCCTCGATGTTGACTGGGTTCGGCGAGATCTTCTTTGAGAAGAAGCATCCAGAGCCGCTTCAAAACTGGTTCCACAGCTTGTCGCTCATCGCCTCGAGCCACGGGACGATCGCCTCGGCGAAAGCGCTCCGCGACGAGGACCTTCGTGAAGACTTGCCGAAAGTCGGCGTCGAGACGCTGATCATCCATGGCGTCCACGACAAAGTCTGTCCGTTCGAGTTTGCCCTAGAGATGGAAAAAGGCATCCCGAACGCGCGCATCGAGCGTTTCGAGGAGAGCGGTCACGGTACCGTGCTCGATGAGATGGAGAAGTTCAATCAAACGATGTTACAATTTATCTGATTAGACGAGACGCCTTGATCAAAGGCGTCTTTTTTTATGGACTCGGACGGGTAGAATCGATGCGTACAGGGTATAAATAATTGGAGTTACTTTCCAGTTTTCTGTTGATGACGTGTCACGCCGGTCCTGTTCTTGTAAAGGACTTTTTTCTGTGGCAGCAACTAATGAAGGGAGGGTGAAACAATTGTGGGGTGCTTTCAACTATTGCGGTCAACCCTACGATTCATGGTACAATAGCGTGGTGGATTAACAGATTGAGGAGAGATTATATATGAACATCGCTTTCTTTTTATATCCGAAAGAAGACGTCAAATATTTAGACCCGGAGTCGACGGTGCGGCAAGCGCTCGAGAAGATGAAGCATCATCGCTTCACCTCGGTGCCGCTCGTATCCGAGAACGGCTTTTACGCCGGAACGATGACGGAAGGAGACTTACTGTGGGCACTCGCCGAACAACTTCGCGGGGAAGAAGATTACGAGAAAGTGCTCCGGACTCGCCTGAAAGACATCAAACAACGTATACGCTATAAACCGGTATCAATCACGGCGCAAATCGAGGAGCTCGTCGATGCGATCACCGATCAAAACTTCGTGCCGGTCGTCGATGACGGCAAGTATTTCATTGGCATCATCCGACGCCGTGACATCATCGAGTACTACTCGACGAAATTGAAACAGCTTGAGAGCGAAGTGAATTGAGCGAATGCACCAACCTGTGTGAAAGCGGGTTGGTTTTTGTATGTGTGATTACAAGCGATGGGGGAGGCAAGCTACAGATGGAAGCACGAGTCATTGAATCGATTGAGCTATGGTTTCAAGAGGCAGGGTCTGAGGAAGCGGTGAACTTCATCGATTTCATGCTGTTTTTGAATGAATCGGCGTATTCGTTGCTTCACCGAGACACGTTACATGGCATCTTCACCTATCAGGTCCGCTACCAAGACGGGACCTCTCAGTCCGTCTCGTTTGATAAAGATGAGTGGGTTGTCCATGAACGGAATGAATGGCAAACCGGTATGAGCGGCGGTGAGTGGGTATGGTGGCTTGTCGAGCGATGGCGTTTTGTCGTGGAGTGGTGGAGCGGTCGGGACTTCCGGACGGGTGACGTGATTGAGGAAAGCTTTTATGGGACAATTCCTTACGGTGAAATTCAACACCTCGACGTCCTGTTGTATTCAATCATCGAAAACGATGCCCTCAACACAAAAGCATTGATTAAAGAGGGTTATTACCATGACCCGCTGCTGCATGAATGGATTGCGATTCCCGATTCGACGGACAGCCTACGGTCGCTCGTCTTGACCTTCTGTTACAACGAAGGGATTCTTAAGATACCCCGAACCATCGAGCGGATTGAGGTGACGTTCACCGATTTGACGACAGGAGCGGTCCAATCGCTTGCAAGTGCACTCGAAGCGTATGAGAAGCCGGCAGACCTCGATTTAGATGATATGATGTATCGCGATGACATGTTTTATCGCGACGAATCCATTCAAGGGACGATTCGTTATGAGGTGACATATCAAGGCGGAAGGGTCCAATATGTCGAACATGATAAGTTGGAGATATTCATGGACTGGGACATGGCGATGATCAATTGGTTTTTCGAACATTGGAAAAAACTGTACGAAGCGTATGCCGAAAAGTCGTTTCCATCCGGTCGACCGTTGCAACGCTTTGAATCGGGCTATGATTATTGGAAAGCGAGACTATCGCCTGAAGCGTGGGACGAGCTTATCCATTCGACAGACCCTTTCGACCAGCAACGTTTAACGGATAAGAGACCTCGTGACGAGATTCAAAGAGCAAAAGAGCAGTTCGAGATGATGTTCAATCAAACAGCGGAACTCTACCTCGAGAATTTGCGACACGGATTCTATGTTGATCAACTGTTGGAACAACGAATCGACGTCGAAAGTTCATTCGATGCCGTGATTGCGCTTTACAAAGAAATATCCGAGGCAGAACGGAAAAGGCGAGCGAGGGAGCAACTGCTTTATGGGAAAAAGGATGAAGGAAACCTAAATTGATTCTGGTTTCCTTCATTTTTCTATATACTGTTCATGAACATTTTCAAACTGAGTTACACGCGATCGAGCCTTTAACTGTAACTAGAAAGACGACTTCCGCGAAGGAAAGTCATCATCATGTGTCATTTGATCAAAGGCGAACGCCGGACGAGTGAATTGAAAAAGCTCATGCCGAACATCACGCAAAAAATGCTCACGCAACAGTTGCGTGAGCTCGAGGCGGACGGCGTCATCATCCGGACCGTCTATGAACAAGTCCCGCCGAAAGTCGTCTATTCGCTTTCTGACTATGGCTGGTCGCTCCAATCGATCCTCGACGCCATGTGCGCCTGGGGCGAAGTGCATATCGAACAAACCGGTGAAGACGTGATTTCCTGATCGAATGGTCGCACAATCTTGTGCGGCCGTTTTTTGTTGCCTCATGTCGGGTACATTGTCAGAGACAAGGAGGCGATCACATGGACATGTCCACATATCGATTTAAAGATGACGGCTCGATCCCGAACAACCCGTATTACCCGGTGCTGTTATACCGACGCGTGTTCGAAGAGGCGGACGGCATCCAGGCGACGTTCGAGCATAACGGTTGGGGTAACAGTTGGGTGAACGGTGTGTTCGACTATCACCACTATCACAGCAACACGCACGAGGTGCTCGGGGTGAGGTCAGGCCGTGCGACCGTTCAACTCGGCGGCGCGACCGGCGATCTCGTCTCGTTGAATGCCGGTGACGTGTTGATCCTGCCAGCAGGGACGGGACACCGCCGACTCGAGGCGAGCGATGACTTCGAAATCGTCGGGGCGTATCCGGAAGGACGCGACTATGACACGTTGACGGGCAAGCCGGAAGAACGCCCGGACAACGTCCATCGAATCGAACGCGTCGACAAACCGGCGACCGATCCCGTCTTCGGGACGACAGGGCCGTTGCACGATCAATGGATCAAGGAGGAAACAACATGAACCGAATTCCACACACACTGATTTTGGCGGCATTGAAACAACACGTGGTCAAATTGCCGGACGGGCGCGAGATGCGCGCCCTCGGTCAAGGCACGTGGCGCATGGGCGATGACGCATCAAAACATGACGCGGAGATCGAGGCGTTACAGACAGGTCTCGACTGCGGATTACACGTCATCGACACGGCCGAGATGTACGGGGAAGGCAAGTCGGAGACACTCGTCGGGGAAGCAATCCAAGACCGTCGCGAGGACGTTTTCCTCGTCTCGAAAGTGTATCCACATAACGCCGGGGGCGACAAGCTCGTACAGGCGTGCGACGCGACGCTCGAGCGGCTCGGCACCGACTATCTCGACCTTTACTTGTTGCATTGGCGCGGCAACATCCCGCTCAAGGAGACGGTCGACGGGCTCGAACAGCTGAAAGCAGACGGGAAGATCCGGGCGTGGGGCGTCTCAAACTTTGACGTCGACGACATGAAGGAACTGCTCGCCTTGCCGAACGGGAAGCATTGTGCGGTCAACCAAGTGCTGTATCATCTCGGCAGCCGCGGCATCGAGCACGACTTGTTGCCGTTCCTAGAAGAGCAGCGCATCCCGATGATGGCCTATTCGCCGCTCGCTGAAGGCAGCGACGTGAAAGAGAAGATTTTTAACGATGAGACGGTGAAACAAATCGCCGAGGCGTATCATGCGTCGGTGGCTCAAATCCTGCTCGCGTGGACTGTGCGGAGCGGCAACGTTATCGCCATCCCGAAAGCGGGGCAGAAAGCGCACGTCGAAGAGAACGGGGCAGCGCTGCTCCTCAATTTGACTGAAGAAGATTTCAAAGCGCTCGACGAGGCGTTCCCGCCGCCGAGCGGGAAAGAACCGTTAGATGTGATTTAAAAAAAGGTGAGTCCACAGCGTGGGCTCACCTTTCGTATGTCTTTAGTTTGCTAACGGGTGCTTCAATAGATAGTCTTCAATCTGTCCGAGCGTTTCTTTTAAAACACCGTCTTCGAACGGTGACTTCAATCCGGCGAGGTCGACGAGCTCGAGGAACGAGCGGCTGCCGCCGGCCTGACAGAGCGTGAGGTAATCGCTCCACGCCGACTCACGGTCCTCATGCATGCGCACCCAGAACTGGAAGGCACATACTTGGGCGAGCGTGTAGTCGATATAGTAGAACGGGCTTTGGAAGATGTGGCCTTGTTGGTGCCACCACGCGCCCGACTCGAGATAGTCGTTCGTCTCATAGTCGCGGTGCGGCAAGTACGCCTTCTCAAGGTCACGCCACGCCTGACGACGTTCGGCTGCCGTCATGTCGGGCTTCCGATAGACGATGTGCTGGAACTCGTCGACGAGGACGCCGTACGGGAGGAACGTGACGCTTCCGGCCAAGTGGTTGAACTTGTACTTGTCGACCTGGTCGCCGAAGAACAGCTCCATCCACGGCCAGCAGAAGAACTCCATCGACATCGAGTGGATCTCACACGCCTCGTACGTCGGGAACGCATATTCCGGTGTCGTCAAATGACGGCTCTCGTACACTTGGAAGGCGTGACCGACCTCGTGCGTGAGCACGTCGATGTCGCCCGCCGTGCCGTTGAAGTTCGAGAAGATGAACGGGAGGCCTTCAGACGGTAAGTACGTGCAGTAACCGCCGCCGGCTTTGCCGGGCTTCGCCGTAAGATCGAGGGCACCGCGCTCTTGCATGTACTGGAAGAACTCGTCCGTCTCGCTTGAGAGCTCACGGTACATCTTGTTGCCGCCCTCGATGATGAACGACTCGTCGCCTTGCGGTGTCGCGTTGCCGTCCGGGAAGACGAACGATTCGTCATAGTAGCGGAGCGTATCGACAGCGATGCGTTTCGCCTGCTTGTCTTTTAACGTCGTCGCGAGCGGGACGATGACGTCGCGCACTTGTTTACGGAAGTTGTCGACCATCGACTCATCATAGCCGACGCGTTGCATCCGGGCGTAGCCGAGTTCGACGAACGACGGGAAGTCGAGCGCGTGCGCGATCTCGGTCCGGACGCGGACGAGTTCGCCATAGATCCGGTCGAGCTCGTCACCGTTGTCGGCGAGGTATGTATAACGCGCCTCGGACGCTGCTTTTCGTACCGACCGGTCGGGTGACTGTAAGTATGGGCCGAACTGTGACAAGTTGAGCGTCTTGCCATCGAACTCGATCTGTGCGGCCGACATCACTTTTTGATAGCTCGTCGCGAGTCGGTTCTCTTCTTGCAGTTTCGGGATGAGCGATTCGTCGAACGTTTTGAGTGCCCGTTCCGCGAGTTCGAACAATTGGCTGCCCCATTCCGCTTCGAGCTGGCTGCGGAGGTCGTGCTCCGTCAAGACGCGATAGTACGCCTGGACTTCTTTCTCGTAGACCGGCAACGCGTCGTCAAAGAACGTCTGCTCGGCTTCGTAGAACGCATCGCGCGTATCGATCGAGTGGCGGATCGCGACGAGCTGACTTTGCGTCTCGAACGCGTTCCGTTCCTGGTTGATTTGGCGAATCAATTCGTTCGCCTCTTCGAGTGTGCTCGCTTGCTGCAATTCGACTGAATAGTCCGACAATCGGCTGTTTAAAACGTCCACGTCGGGCCGTTCGTATGACAATTTTGTGAAAGTAGTCATTGTAAGCGCCTCCATCATGTGAAATTTTTATAAAGTGTAAAAAGGGCTTGCAAAAGCGATTGCACACTCGTATTCTTACGATGTGTAAACGAATTCGCACTACCTTAATACAACTATACCGTGAATAGGGTAGGGATTGAAGTAATAGCTTTTCGGGTATAAAAGCTAAGACTTTGATTAACAGAACATGTTGGAGGGATTAAGCTATGGGATTCTTTAAAAAACTTTTTGGTGGTAAAGACGAGCAACTGAACGCGGTTTCACCGCTTACAGGGAAAGTCATCGATATTACGAACGTGCCTGACCAAGTGTTCTCACAAAAAATGATGGGTGATGGCATCGCCATCGAACCGACAGACGGAAAAGTCGTCTCACCGGTCAACGGGACAATCGCGACGGTCTTCCCGACGAAACACGCGATCGGCATCAACGCGGACAACGGTGCGGAGTACTTGATCCACATCGGTTTGGACACGGTCAACCTTAAAGGTGAAGGCTTCGAGACGCACGTCACGGAAGGCCAAGCCGTCAAAGCAGGCGACCCGCTCGTCACGTTCGACCTTGACTTCATCAAAGCGAACGCACCGTCGACGATCACACCGATCATCATCACGAACCATGACAGCTTCGCTGTGAACAAACTTGTTGCTGAAGGCGACAACGTCACAGCTGGTTCATCTGAAGTCGTCGAGTTGACGAAAAAATAATTAATTCGACCACTTGCTCGGAAGCATGCGCTTCCGAGTATTTTTTTGTGGATTCGGGAACTATAATGGAAAAGAGGGGGTAGAATTCAATGGATGGTAAAAATGCACCGTACCGGGGTTATGGGGACCGGATCCGAATCTTGCGTGAGCGGACGGGTATCTCAATCGAGGCACTCGCCGAACAGATTGGTGTCGCTCCGTACTTTATTCGCCGGACCGAGCTCAGTGAAGTGTACCCGACGATGCCTTACATAGAGGCGCTCGCCGAGGCGCTGAAGATTGACGCGAACTACTTGGCACGGCACATTTGGACGGGGGAATCCCTGAAGGTGCTCATGAAAGGCAAAGCCCCTGAACTCGAACAGATGAAGCTCGCCTATGAAGAAGCGATGCACGGGAAGTCGACGGAAGACATGCAGCGTCAGCTCGAGACACGCATGCGCATCTTCGACTTGATGCACGAAGAGGAACTGCGCCGCATCTTTGAAGAGGACGAGGAACCGACGTCGCACCACGCGTTAGAAGCGTTGGTCGATGCCGTGCTCGACCTCGGACGGACGCATGAGGCGACACATCGCATCGTCCCGTTCGCCCGCTATGTCGATCAGCTCGTCCCGGAACAATTCGTCGATAACTCGTTCCAATATACGGAGTTTGGCATCGTCGATAAGTCGTATAAGTTGCAGTGAGCGAGGCCGTGGGCGACCACGGCTTTTTCAATATGTATAAAAGGAGTGATGAGCAGCATGGTCGCAGTTCAAGCACTGAAACAAAGACTAGTGAACAATCGGCTCGACGTGCAATTAGAAGAAGGATACGTGAATCAGTTGGCTTTTGCGTTCAACCATCCCGGAACAGACGATGAGTTAGACCGGTTACCGAAAGAAACACCGCTAGCGGTCCGTGCATTATTAAAAGAACATAACGGAGCTAAATTGTTTGAAGATGTGGAGTACGGTGGAGGGATTGAGCTATTTTCGGTTGAAGAAATCATCGCAAGCCGTGAACGATGGGAATGTCCTCCATCTTTTCTCCCTATAGGGGCCGGTCGTGACGGAGAATGGATTGTCTGTGAATACATAAGCGAAACGGAAGACCGGATGTGGATAGGCGAGTTTTTGACCTTTGATGAAGCCGATGCGAGGTTGAATCGTTTGCCCTTTAATTTTTCACGGTGGCTAGATTATTTGATCGTGGCACAAGGAGCCGCGTTCTGGGACTGGTTTCGAACATGAAAAAGAACGGCTACCCAAAGGGCAGCCGTTCTTGACATTATCAACGCATTGGTCTTGCTTCATAACGCACTTTCGGTTTCGTCCCGGCAAGCAGGAAGCCGAGCACGATGTTGAGAATCGTGAGTACCCAGCCGACGTAACCGAACGTATAGGCGAGGCTCGCGAGCATCGTCTGCCAGTCGAGTAAGGATGCGGCATCACCGCGAACGGTGAAACGGATGATCGTGAATCCGACGAGTGTCGCCGCCGTGATCAAAATCCCGATCCACGCGCCGCCGAACCTTGACGTCTCAGAACGTCTACTGACCGGATACCAAAACGCGAGCGTTCCGAGGAACGTGCTGCCCGCGTATGCGAGCAAGATTTGCCACAACGCGTCGGCCTCTAAGAAGACGGTATAACAGATGAACGTCGTGAGCGTCGTCATGAATGTAAAGATCAAGGCTGCGAGTAATCGTGATCGCATAGTTCGTTTCCTCCTCATTTTGCACATTCTTTAGAGTATACGAAAACGAAAATGCTGTAAACGTTATTGACGATTTTGTAATATTTGACGCCATTGTTTAATCGCATTGTTGCCATAGAACAGGACGCCGCCGCGATAGAACTTCGAGCCGATCCAGAGGATGACACCGATCGAACCGAGCATGATGCCGATCGACAAGGCGACTTCCCAGACCGGTACGTCGACGAGCATGACGCGGAGGAACATGAGCATCGGCGTGAAGAACGGGACGAACGACAAAATCGTGACGATCTGCGCTTCCGGATTGTTCAACCCGAACATCGCGGCGAGGAAACCGGCGACGAGGAGCATGATGACCGGCATCGTCATCTGCTGTGACTCTTCGACGCGGCTGACGAGCGAGCCGAGGACGGCGAACATGGCCGCATAGAGCAGATAGCCGAGCGTGAAGAACGTCAATAAGTAGATGACGGCCCGGGCGTTGCCGGCGTTGTCGATGACCGATTGGGCCATCTCGTTGCTACGGGCGCTGAAGTAACCGAACCCGAGGAAGATGCCGATCTGTAACAGGGCGAGCGTACCGATCGCCGAGATCTTGGCGAGCATGTGCGTCACCGGATGCGTCGTCGAGATGATCAGTTCCATGACGCGCGACGACTTCTCGGTCGTCACTTCGGTCGAAATCATCGAGCCGTACGTGATGATCGATACGTAGAGCAGCATGAGCATGATGTAGACGAAAGCGAATGACGAGAACAGCTCCTCTGAGTTCTCGCCGCCACGGCCGAGGTAAGACTCCTCGATCGGGACCGGCTCGTTCAAAGCGGCGAGGACGGCCGGGTCAATGTTTGACGTCTCGATCAACTCGGCGTTGCGGACTTCGCGGAGCGCCGTCTGCAGGAGCGTCGTGAAATCGGGCTCCGGACGGTCGGACAAGACGCGGGCCGAAGCACCGTCGATGAAGGCGACGATCTCGTAATCTCCATTTTCGAGCCCCGCGCGCGCCTCGGTCTCGGTGATGTCGGCCGATCTGACCCCTTCGTAACCGAGCGACTGCATGATTTCAGTCAGTTCGGCGTTCTGCGTGACAAGGAGCGCCTGACCTTGGTCGGTGTCCTCGAAGTTCGCGAGCAGACGGTCGATGTTCGTGAAGCCGAGGATGAACACGATCGTCAAGATCGTCGAGATGAGGAACGCCTTCGACCGCAGTTTCGAGCGCAACGTGAACGCGTACAGTGGTTTGAAGTTATGAAACATGGCTGCCTACCTCCTTGATGAAGATATCGTTGAGCGAGACGGGTTGGCGCATGAACGTCTTGACGGAAGCACCTGCTTGCACGAGGGCGCCGAGCACCGCGTCGCTGCCTTCGAACGAGTCGAGCCGGACGAGGTGACCGTCGCGATGAGGTTCGACCGCTTTGACGATCGGGAGTGCCGTGAGGACGTCGACGCGATCGGTCTCGATGAAGAGCACGGGCTCGGCGTAACGCGACTTGATCGTCGGGACGTCGCCGCTGACGACGGCGCGGCCGCCTTTCAAGATGCCGATATGTTGGCACAGCTCTTCGACGTGCTCCATCCGGTGACTCGAGAAGACGATCGTCGTCCCTTCGTCGCGCAGGGCGAGCACTTCACGCTTCAAGATCTCGACGTTGACGGGATCGAGGCCGCTGAACGGCTCATCCAAAATGAGCAGTTCCGGGTTGTGGAGCAGCGCCGCGATCAACTGAATCTTTTGCTGGTTTCCTTTTGACAGCTGTTCGACACGCATCGTCTCGTACTGCGGGATCTCGAGCCGTTCAAGCCACGACTTGACGGCACGTTTCGCCTCAGCCGACTTCATGCCTTTCAGGCTGGCGAGAAAGACGAGCTGGTCGCGGACGGGCGACTTCGGATACAGGCCGCGCTCTTCCGGCAAATAACCGACGATGCGATGGTCGACGTTGCGTCCGTCCCAGAGAATCGTGCCGTCGGTCGGCTTTAAAATGTCTAAGATCATCCGGAACGTCGTCGTCTTGCCGGCACCGTTCGCCCCGAGCAGGCCGTACATCTCGCCACTGGGGACGTGAAAGCTCAAGTCGTCGACGGCCGTGAACTCCCCGAACTGCTTCGAGACACGGTCAATTTGTAAAGTCATATGTAAGTCCTCCTTATTAGGTGTCTACTCCTAGCGTACGGCATTGTGAGCAAAAAGTTTCACTTTTCATCGAAAATGATTTATCTTGAAATCAAGATAATAAAAAAGGGGGACATGTCATGACGACGTACTCAGCAGGTATCCATCACATCTCGGCGATGGTGAAAGACCCGCAACGCACATTAGATTTCTACGGCAACGTCCTCGGACTTCGTTTCATCAAGCAGACGGTCAACTTCGACGACCCGGGCACGTACCACTTTTACTTTGGCGATGAAACCGGGACGCCGGGTACGGTCATCACGTTCTTCCCGATACCAGGTATCGGGAAAGGCAGCGTCGGTAGCGGGCAGGTCGGTGTCACCGCGTATCTCGTACCAGTTGGCAGTCTCTTGTTTTGGGAAGTGCGTCTCCGCGAACATGGTGTCGCGACGGTCGCGACCGAACGATTCGGCGAGCCGTCGTTGTTGTTCGAAGACCCGGACGGACTCGTCGTCGAGCTCGTCGCACGTGAGAGCGCGAAACAGACGGACTGGCTCGTTCCAGGCGTGACGAAACAACAAGCGATCACCGGGTTCGCCGGGGCGACGCTTTTGTCGAAAGACCCGGAGGCGACGGTGCGGCTATTGACCGAACTGTTTGGCTTCACGAAGACGGGGGAAGATTCGGAATGGGTCCGACTTGAGGGCGAAGCCGATTACGGCAACGTCATCGACGTCAAAAAAGCCGTACTCCCGAACGGGGTGCCGGGGTCGGGGACGGTCCATCATATCGCCTGGCGCATCACGGACGGCGACGATTATAACGCTTGGCAAGATGCGATCTTTGACCGCGGCCTCCGTCCGACCGAGGTGAGAGAGCGGCACTACTTCCGCTCGGTCTACTTCCATGACGAAGGACGCATCTTGCACGAGCTCGCGACCGACACACCCGGGTTCCTCGTTGATGAAACGATCGATGAACTCGGCAGCGTGCTGAAGCTGCCGGACTGGCTCGAAGTCGACCGCGACAAGATCATACGTACGTTACCAACCATCACAATTCCGAGAGGAGACAGAATATGATTCATCAATTCATTAAAGGCACGACCGAGACGACGCTCGTCTTGTTGCACGGTACAGGCGGGACGGAGCAGGACTTGATCCCGCTCGCCCGTGAACTATCAACCGAAGTAAATATTCTCACGCTCCGGGGCGATGTCCTCGAGAACGGCATGTCCCGGTTCTTCCGCCGTCACGCGGAGGGCGTGTTAGACCTTGAGGATTTGAAGAAACAGACGGAGCGCTTCCTCGCGTTTCTTGACGAGGCGGCGGCTAAATACGGTGTCGCCCGCGACAAGATGATCCCGCTCGGCTACTCGAACGGTGCCAACTTGATCGGATCGGTCCTTTATCGGGACAACGCGTTCAAGGCGTCGCTCTTGTTCCATCCGATGGTGCCCGACCGCTCGCTCACGCTCCCTGACTTGACGGGTGCGACCGTGTTCATCTCGGCCGGCGAGCGTGACCCGATTTGTCCGAAACAAGAAACAGAAGAGCTGACGTCGACGCTACGGGAAGCCGGAGCGGACGTCGAGCTCTTCTATCACGGGGGCGGGCACGAGCTGCGAATGGAGGAAGTCGAAGCGGCTCGGGCATGGGTTGTGCCGTTAATCGATTGAAACGGTCAGGCCATCTTCTTCGGTTTGGACGATCTCGAGTAGACGACGAGGACGCCACGATCAATCAAATAGGCGGCGAACATGCGTTTCGCCTCTTCAGCACGAACGGTTCGGTCGATTTGGATGTACAATCGGCCGAGCTTTTTTTGTGAGGTGCGGGTCAACAACCAGATCGAGTCGAGCGTGTACTGCCAGCTCCGGAGTGTGTCCGCCCCGATATACATGTACCGGTTCGACGTGCGCTCGAGCAGGTAGTTGAGCCACCAGACATCACGGGCGAGCTTCATGATGACACCGACCACGAACGATATGCCAATCAGGAACAAGACTGAAGCGACCGGATGTAACGCGCTGAACCGTTCACGGAGCGGCTCGAAAGCGATGATGAATAAACCGATCGAGAGTGCGCCGATACTCCACCAAAATCCAAAGTTAGAGAACGAACGTTTCGGGTCATGGACCACGTGATGACGGTTACGGATGACAGAAGCCATTCTCCACACCTCCTTTATTAGAATATTCTGATTATTTAGTAAAACCACTATACTATACTCTACCCACTCTCGTCCATTTGAATACGCGCAAAACCTGCTCGCGCATGAAGATTTGTCGACGATTCGGCTTGTAAGAGGCAGATACGGGGAATGATGACAATGACGTCATCATTTTTTTGTTGAATCGTAATTTCACCGGGTCAAAAAATCGGCTATGATGGGAAAGGAAAAAAATGAAGCGGGTGGTCAGATGAAAAAGTTAAAAGTCGGAGAACTGCGTGCTGAGCTGAAGCGCTTCACTCAAGAAGAGTTGATTGAGCTCGTCGTCGGCTTGTATAAACAGCACAACGATGTGAAGACGACGTTGAACCGATACTTCAACGAAGGGTTCGAACAGGAAGAGGTCCATCGACTCGTCGGTGCCATCCAAAAGCTAGACGAGCCGAATCCGCGGAATCTATTCAAATTCACTCAATTACGGGACGGGGCGAAGCTTGTCAAAGAGGCGACCGCATTCACCGACCCGGTCGCGACAAACGTTGTGCGGGTCTTTTATCTAAACTATTTTGTTGAATATGTGGAAAGGCAGGCCGATGTGATTCATTCGGTCGCGCCGGGTGAGCTGAACGCTTATTTCGCCGAATTCGATAAGCTGATGAAGACGTTACAAACAGAACCCGAGCTCGTCGTCTTCGGACTGACCGAAGAAGTCGATCATTTGTTCGAGCACGTCCCGGCTGAGGACAAGGCGGGCCTGCTCAAGTGGTGGGAGCGAAAGAAATGCCAACTGAACGAAACATGATCGGTGCAGGGGATGGCTGAAATCCGGGTTGTCGCTCAGAAGCGATACACCAACATCAAAGAGAAAAATCAACAGCAGAACTAGAGGGAACGCTATGCGAAATCATTGGTACGACAATATTAAAGGCGTGCTCGTCTTGCTCGTCGTCTTCGGTCACTTGCTGACCGATGTACGCGGCGCCTATGACGATTTACTGCCGAAGTGGGTTTATTTGTTCTTATATATGTTTCATATGCCGTTATTCATCATGCTGAGCGGTTACTTCTTCCGGGAGAACCGTTATTTGCGTGTCATCCAGCTGTTCGTCGTCTATGTGATCTGGCAAATCATTCTCGGATCGTGGTTCGCCTTCACGGAAGGGATCCCGCTCTTGTCGCTCGAAAACCCGGGATTGAACATACTCAAGCCGTATTGGGCGCTCTGGTATTTGATGGCGATCGTCATCTGGTACGTCATCACGCCGTACGTGACCCAGTTGAAAGGGTATGTGCTCTATGCGCTGTTGTTTGCCCTGTTGTTCGGTTTCCAAGAAGAATCGACCGGGTTCTTCGCGCTCCGGAAAGTCATCATGTTCTATCCGTTCTTCTTGATCGGCAACTGGATGAGTGAGCGCAACACGATGAACTTCTTCGAGCTGCCGAAGCGGGCCGAGCAACGGAACCGCTACCGAATCGGCGGGGCGGTCGTCTTCACCGTGCTCACGCTCGGACTGCTCGCCTCGATGAGCTTCCAAAAGGAAGACACGTTCTATCACGTCGGCAACTTGTTCAAATTCCGGTTCGCCTACGAGACGGCGGTGCCGGAGGCGATTTGGAGCGGCCCGTTCGCTTTCTTGATCGTCTACACGGTGTCGACGCTCATGGCCGTCAGCTTCGCACTCATCGTGCCGGGGCGTGAGTTGCCCGTGTTCACGCGGGCGGGGAAGTATAGTCTATACGTCTACTTGGTCCATGTGTTTTTGATCGTCGCCTGGAAGGCGTTCGTGCCGGCCGGATTCATGCCGACGTCATGGCAACAGTTGCTCGTCTTGTTCGGTGTCGCCTGCCTCATCGTCCTGCTCATCATCAGCCCGCCGGCCGTCCGGATGTTGAGGCCGCTCGTTGAGATCGACGTCCGCCGTGCGCAGGACGTGAAAGACCCAAAATCGTAAACCCTTTTCTAAACGGCGGTTTTCCGCTACACTTTAGATGGGAACCGAAACTAGAGCTAAGGAAGTGACAGCATGCCATATGAAAATGGAATGAACAGTACAGAAGGAGACGTCAACGTCTCACGCCACGTCGTCGAAATGATTGCCGCGGTCGTCGTCAAAGAAACGAAACACGTGTCGTTCACACAAGAAGACACGAAACTCTCAGAGCGTGCGCTCATGAAGCACGTCAAAGTCGATGAGTCGTCGGAAGGCGTCATCATCAACTTGTCGCTCTACATCGCTTACGGTCAATCGATCGTCAAGACGGTGACGGGCGTCCAAGAGCGGATCACGCAAGACATGGACACGATGCTCGCGATGACACCGCTAGCGGTGAACGTGAAAGTCGTCGGCATTCAATTGTAAAATGATAGGAGGAGCGAAGCGCTCTTCCTATTTTTTATTTTTTCTGCGAAAGCGGTTGCATAGATGAGGCGTTATCCGATATAATAGAAATCGAACAAGTGCAACCGTTTGCATCATTGACCAATCATGCAACGGGTACTTGTCAAGTTCCCTAAATGTAGTCTGAGGACACAAACATTTGAAGGAAAGGCGGAAAGCATGTATGTCGACGATTGAAGCAGTCATTTTTGATTTGGACGGTGTCATCACTGACACCGCGGAGTATCATTACCTCGCTTGGAAACAACTCGGAGAAGAGCTCGACATTCCATTTGACCGCGAGTTCAATGAGACGCTGAAAGGGGTGAGCCGGACTGACTCGCTCGAACGCATCCTTGCGCTCGGCGGAAGACAGGACGATTTCACACCGGATGAAAAGGCGGAACTCGCCCAGAAGAAGAACGAGCACTACGTTGAACTCATTCAGCACATCTCTTCGGCCGATTTGCTTCCTGGCATCATTTCATTTCTCGATGAAATTAAAGAGGCCGGTCTCAAAATCGGAATGGCATCTGCATCAAAGAACGCATTCGCGGTCGTTGACGCACTTGGTGTCCGCCATTACTTCGATCACATTGTCGATGCAGCAACTGTCGCCGACTCAAAACCACATCCCGAAGTGTTTTTGAAGGCTGCCTCTGCCCTTGGCGTGAAACCCGAACATGCCATCGGCGTTGAAGACGCAGCAGCAGGCGTGACTGCAATCAAAGCGGCAAACATGTTTGCTGTCGCCGTCGGGGAAGAGTCGATGCTTGGTCATGCAGACCTCATCGTCGCTTCGACCGATGAACTCTCGCTCCGACGCATCCTCGAACGCGTCGGCGCGTAACAGACTACGTTCATCTTCCGTGAGATGACGACTGCCCCGAACAGTCGTCATCTTTTTTTGTGGTCCGAAAGTCCTAAAAAGACAGGAATGCCCAAAAATAGATGACAAACACATTACAACTCCGTTACACTTTTAGAAGATAGCAAGTAATAATTAGAAATTCTTGATTCAAAATAGGTAATCGAGAAGTTCAATTGGATGTAGAAGGGGAATTGTGTATGGAATCTACGAACGTCAACGAACATATCTATCGCGAACTGATGGAGATCGAGGAGTCGTATCGTCAATTACAGCGCCGGGCCGAATATTTAATTTCTGAACTGAGCCGGGACAAACGGGAAGAGGAGCTGTCGACAGACCCGTCGAAACGGTTGCGCCCGCGTCGCGTCAATCAACGTTATCCGCTCGAGGTTTACGTCCATCAGGTAACAGACCTTTTGAAAGAACGGAAGACGATGAGTGTGCGTGACATCCAGATGGAGCTCGAGCTTCGTTATCGTCACCATATTAGCAACATCTACCAATTGATGGTGAAGATCGAATCGGTCAACCCAGAAATCAAGAAAGTCGGACGCGGACTATATACATATGCATCAGCTGAAGAAGTCACGACTGAACCGGCACACGCTTGACCTTTATCCGACGAGACGGCTCGTCGGATTTTTTTGCTGTAACATTTCTGATACGAATTTGATGACGGGAAATATGCTATAATTCGCCAGAGTATATTTTTTTGAGAGAGGAACGTTGGCCATGTTATGGATTGCCATGTTGGTCAGTTTTGTGATGGCCATCTTGATCACGCCGCTCGTTCGCCGGTTCGCTTTTCTGATCGGAGCGGTCGATCACCCGAACGCCCGAAAAGTACATTTACGGACGATGCCGCGAATCGGCGGCCTCGCCATCTTCATCGCCTTCCTGATCGGCTACGCCTTATTGTTGCCGACGAGTCGTTATAACGAGGCCATCTTGATCGGAGCGGTCATCATCATCTTGACCGGCCTGATCGACGACCGGTTCCAGTTGAACGCCCGCATCAAGTTGATGGGGCAGATGATCGCGACGGTCGTCGTCTTGAACGCCGGGATGCGGATCGAACTCATCAACTTGCCGTTCGACCAACAGCTCTATCTCGGCGCTTGGAGCATCCCGGTGACGGTGCTTTGGCTGATCGGGATCACGAACGCGATCAACTTGATCGACGGCCTCGACGGTCTCGCCGCCGGGGTCTCGAGCATCGCGCTCGGGACGATCGCGCTCCTCGCCATCATTCAAGGGAACGTCTATTTGACAATGATGGCGCTCTTGCTGCTCGCGAGCACGCTTGGGTTCCTCGTCCACAACTTCTACCCGGCGAAGATATTCATGGGGGACACGGGTGCCCTCTTCCTCGGCTACATGCTCGCCGTATTCTCGCTGATCGGCTTCAAGAACGTGACACTGTTCTCGCTCGTCGTGCCGGTCCTCTTGCTCGGACTGCCGATCTCGGATACGATCTTCGCGATCGTTCGCCGGCTCGTCCAAGGGCGCCCGCCGATGTCGCCTGACAAGTCACACATGCACCACCAATTGATCGATATGGGGTTCACGACGCGCCAAGCGGTGCTCCTCATGTACGGGATGACGTTCTTCTTCGGCATCGCCTCGATTCTTTTCGCGAAGACGACGATGGTCGGTGCCGTCATCACGTTCGTCATCGTCTTGATCGTCATCGAACTGATCGTCGAGTCGACGGAGTTGATCCACCCGAACTACAAACCGATCATCCGGACGTCACGCCGCCTGCTCGGTCGGGCGAAGACGTGACCAAGGCACATAAAAACGACCAAGGACGCTATGTCCTTGGTCGTTTTTTTTAGGTCAATACGTCGTCGTTTCGCTAAAACCGTCGCCAGAGTCGGGTCCACTGTCTTTGGCAGTGACCGGAAGACCGAGCTCTGTTTTCAACAGCGCCCGCTTATCGTTCAAATCCGCTTGGTCCAACTCATAATAGTAGACGCCGCCGATCGTCAAGTCGCCGCCTGCTAGCGTCTCTTGGTTGAACGAGCGGAGCGATTTCGTATACGGCTGGAGCTGGGACGCCTCGGAGAGCGACATATTCGTTCGGATATTATTGCCGACCGCATTCATGATCCGGTTGAGCTTCGTGAACGAATTGATTGTCGTCGCTTCGTTGATGATAGCCTCGAGCACTTGTTGTTGGCGTTTGGCCCGGCCAATGTCGCCTTCAGGGTCGTCTTTCCGCATGCGAGCATAGGCGAGTGCTTCCTTGCCGTCTAGCATCTGGACGCCCGGTTCGAGCTCGACGTTGCCGGTGGCTCGTCCTGAGATCGGGATCAACACGTCGACTTCGACGCCGCCGACCGCATCGACGAGGTCTTCGATGCCGTCAAAGTTGATCGTCGCGTAATAATCGATCGGGATGTCAAACAGCGTCTCAACCGTGGCGATTGTCGTGTCGATGCCGCCGTACGCATACGCATGGTTGATCTTGTCCTTGAACTCGCCGTCCTCCGTGACGATATCGACGTACGCGTCGCGGGGGATACTGACGAGCGTCACTTGGCGAGATTCCTTGTTGAACGTCGCCACCATCAGTGAATCGGTCCGTCCTTCTTCGAGCGAGGCACCGCCATCGACGCCGGCAAGCAGGACGGAGAAGTGATTTTTTGTCAAATCGATTGTGTCGTCGCGGCGTTCCGATTTGTCGCCGCGTGCCAGTTCGCTGTTCGTGTTCTCTGCCGTCTCGTTCGCCTTGAAGACGAAGTAGCCGAAGGCCGAACCACCGATCAGCAGGACGAGGCCAAGCACGAGCAGACCGATTTTCCACACGGAGCGTTTCTTACGGGAGTCTTGTTCCATGTTGTCTCCTCATTTCAGTCATTTCTTTTAGTATACGGGACCTAGCGCACAAAATCACGTTCGATGATACGGACGTCCTGGGTCTCGAGTCCGCCTTGACCGTTCGTCAAGTCGACGAGCCAGGCGAGCGCTTCCTCGGTCGTTTCGACCGGGACCGAGATGTGGAACGTGACGGTGTCGGCATATACAATCTCGTCAAGCAAATAAGCAGACTGGCGGAGCTCGTTCTCGACTTTCCCGATCCATCCGTAGTCGACCGTGAGCGTGAGACGTTGCATCGGCAGCCGTTCGACGATCCCGACCGCGTCGAGCCCTTCGCTCACCGTCCCGCCGTAGGCGCGGATGAGTCCGCCGCCGCCGAGCTTGATGCCGCCGAAGTAGCGGGTGACGACGACGACCGTGTCTTTCAAATTGCGTTTACGGAGCACTTCGAGCATCGGCAAACCGGCCGTCCCGCTCGGCTCGCCGTCATCGTTCGCTTTTTGGAATTCGTTCCGAGCTCCGATGATGTAGGCCGAACAATTATGATTGGCGCTCCAATGCGCTTTTTTGATTGTTTGGATGAACGTCTGGGCTTCCGCTTCGGTCGTGACGCGTTTAAAGTGAGCGATAAATTTTGATTTTTGTATGACGACCTCGTATTCTCCGTCTTGTTTTATAGTATAATTTTGTTCAGTAGACATTTCTGAAAATTCTCCTTTCTATTTTCACGTATTTTTTTTGAAATCGAGTAGGCGTCTGTAGATTATGTGGCGAATTGTGAAGATAGCCTCTGATTCTTACTGGAAACGAACGCTTCTGCAGTCGATAATAGAAATAAATGAGGACTTACTACCGAACTATTAGGGGATGGCATCGTGAATCATATTACCGATCGTACAGCATTAGAGCATATCATAACAAATATGATTGATACGGTGACGGAGAGTAAAGAGGAGATCGTCCGTATAACTGAAAATTCAGCTAATGAATATTCGTTAATCCAAACTGAGTTAAAAGAGTTGACGCAAAAGATCGAGTTTCACATTCAAGAGTCCGAGCGCCTCGATCTATTAGTGAAAGCGGCGAAGAATAAACTCGTTCAAGTGAGTAAGAAGTTCCACATACATAGTGAGCAAGAGATCCGCGAGGCGTATGAACTCGCCAACCAGATGCAGCTCGAGCGGTTCCTCATCCAGAAAGAGGAGATGGCGAGCCAGCAGCGCCGAAACGACCTCGAACGGCGATTACTCTCCCTTCAGGATACGATGGAGCGGGCGGACCGGTTAGTCAGCCGCGTCTCGGTCGTCCTCAACTTTTTACGCGACGACCTGCAGCAAGAGTATTCGGACATGATGAAGAAGCAAGAGATGGCGATCAGCGTCTTCGAGGCGGCTGAGCGTGAGCGGCGTCATCTGGCCCGGGAAATGCATGACGGCCCCGCGCAATCGCTTGCTCATATTTTGATTCGGGCCGACTTGATTGAGAAGACGTTCGACCGAAGAGGCAAGGAAGAGGCGTTCGCCGAACTGCACGAGCTGAAACGGCTGATTCGCGGGGCGCTCGTCGACGTACGGCGCTTAATTTACGACCTGCGGCCGATGTCGCTTGACGACCTTGGCTTCTTGCCGACGCTCGAGCGTTATTTACATCAGACGGAAGAGTATACGGCGATCAAGACGCGGCTCAACTACCGCGGCAACCGGGCGCGTCTCTCGGAAAAACTCGAGATCAACGTCTTCCGGCTCGTCCAAGAGGCGGTCCAAAATGCGATCAAGCATTCAAAGACGACGGAAATCATCGTCAACGTCGAGCAAGCGCTAGACGTGATTCACATTCATGTGCGCGATCACGGGGTCGGCTTCGTGCCGAGTATGATCGGACAAGAGTCGTTCGGCATCGTTGGGATGCGCGAACGGATCGATCTTGTGGATGGCAGTATCAATATTGATTCGGAAATCGGCAAAGGGACGGTCGTCCGCATGTCGATCCCGATTTTGTAATACAGATAAAGGGGAGTGTACGATGGAAATGACAAATACAATCCGCATCGCAATCGTCGATGACCATGAGCTGTTTCGCGAGGGCTTGAAGCGGATCTTTGATTTAGAAGACGAGTTCACAGTCATCGCTGAAGGGCGGACGGGTGCTGATGCGATCCGCATCGCCAAAGAGGAGAAACCGGAGATCATGATCCTCGATATCAACATGCCGGACTTGAACGGGATCGAGGCGACGAAACAGTTGACCGCGGCATCCTCGGACACGCGCGTCCTCATCCTGTCGATCCATGACGACGAATCTTACATAACGCATGCGCTCGAGGCCGGGGCATCGGGCTTCCTGTTGAAGGAAGTCGCTTCAAGCGAACTCATCTCGGCCGTCCGTTCGGTCGCGAAAGACGGGGCGTACTTGCATCCGAAAGTGACGACGAACGTGTTGAAGGATTACCGTCGCCTGCTCCAGTTCAAAGGAGAACAAGCCGAACGGAACGTCGTGAACCGGATGGACGATCCCGTCTATCGGTTGCTGTCGCGCCGTGAGGTCGAAGTGCTCCACTTGCTCGCCGATGGCCGCTCGAACCGCGACATTAGCGACATGCTGTTCATCAGTGAGAAGACTGTCAAGAACCATGTCTCGTCGGTCCTGCGCAAAATGGAAGTAAACGACCGGACGCAAGCCGTCGTCGATGCGATCCGCCGCGGGTGGGTCGAGATTTGACCTCGACCGATGCAATACATCGCTTTTGTGCTACAATATGGAATGGAATCTTAATTCAATTGGAAAAACGAAACGATGTAAAGTGAGGATATAGTATGGGAAACATAGCGATTTTGACCGACAGTACCGCCTATTTGCCAGCCGATTTTTGTGAGCGCCACGACGTCCACGTCGCACCGCTCAGTGTAATCTTTGGCAGAGAATCGTTCCGTGAGGCCGTCGATATCACGACGGAGGCGTTTTATGAACGGATCGAGGCGGGGAATTTGCCGACGACATCGCAACCGATCATCGGGGAGACGGTCGAACTGATCGACAGCCTTCCGGCTGAAGTGACCGACGTCATCGCCATCACGCTCTCGAGCGGGATCAGCGGGACGTATCAATCGATGATCGCCTTGAACAACATGGTCGATGTCAACGTGCACGCGTTCGACTCGGAGATCTCGTGCATGCCTCAGGCGTTTCTCGTCGAAGAGGCCGTCCATATGCGTGACAATGGTTCCTCGGCCGAGGAGATCATGCAGCATCTCGAGAAGACGCGTGAACGGATCCGTGCCTATTTCGTCGTCGATGACCTCGACCACCTCCAACGGGGCGGACGGCTCAGCGCGGCGCAAGCGCTCGTCGGCTCGTTCCTGCAGATCAAGCCGGTCCTTCATTTTCAGGATAGACAGATCGTCCCGTTCGAGAAGATCCGGACTTACAAGAAGGCGGTCCGTCGCATCGAAGAGATGATGGACCAATCAATCGTCGGTGACGGCGCCGGCTATTGCATCGGCATCATCCACGCCAACTGCCCGGAACGTCAGGCCGAAGAAATTGCCTCGATGAAACAGAAGTTTCCGCAAGCGCAAGTCACGGGCGGTCATTTCGGACCTGTCATCGGGACACACCTTGGACCTGGCGCAATCGGCATCACGTGGTATCACCGCGAACGCTAAACAGAAGACGGCCGCATGGTCGTCTTTTTCGATGAAGAAAGGAGTGGGCTTGTGGCCAAGTATCGTCAAATCTATGAACGGCTCGCCGAGCGGATGAAAACGGGTGAGTACGAGGCGGAGTCGAAACTGCCGTCGGAGACAGAACTCATGCATGAATACAATGCAAGCCGGGGCACGGTCCGTAAGGCGCTCGATCTGCTCCAAGAGCACGGCTACGTCCGCAAACATCACGGTAAAGGCGTGTTCGTGCTACGCCGCGACCAGATCGAGTTCCAGTTCAACGGCATCGTCAGCTTCTCGGAAATATACGCCAGCATGCTCGGCCGTTCGATCGAGACGAGCGTCGCCTCGTTCGAGGAAATCGAGGCACCAGGCTGGCTCGCCGAGCGGATGGGTCTTGAGCCCGCCACGCTCGTCTACCGGATTGAACGGGTCCGCAACTTCGACGGGGAGAACGTCATTTTAGACGTGAACTATTTCGTCAAAGACCTCGTCCCCGGTCTGACAAAACAGATTGCCGAGCACTCGATCTATCAATACGTCGAGCGTGAGCTCGGGCAACAGATCAGCTACGCGAAGCGGAAAATCGCGGCCGAGGACGTGACCGAGCTTGATCGGTCACGCCTCGATCTTCACGATTACGAATACGTCATCGTCATTACGAACGACACGTTCTTATACGAGGGCAGACAGTTCGAATATACCGAGTCCCGTCACCGGCTCGACAAGTTTCAGTTCAGCGATGTGGCTCGCCGATAAGGCTCCTTCTTCAAGAAGGGGTCTTTTTTGTCGTTTTTAAATCGAGAGGAGAGGGAACAAAATTAGTGAACGCTTGTCACATATTCGTCACGATAAACTTATATAGATAAGTTGTTGACAGAACTCATCTATATAAGTTAAACTTTGTTTGTAATCATATGTAACCGTTCTCAAAAAACGCTTTCAAACAAAGGAGGCCTATCTTATGAAGGCAGATTATCGTCAAATCGCCGCGGATATCCTAGAAGCCATCGGTGGCAAGGATAACGTCGATAAAGCGGCACACTGTGTCACGCGACTCCGTCTCTCACTGAAAGACCAGTCGCTCGTCAATGAGGCAAAAGTAAAAGAAGCCGATCTCGTCAAAGGGGCGTTCGAGAACTCGGGCGTGTACCAAGTCGTCATCGGTGCCGGGGACGTCGAGCGCGTCTACGCCGAGTTCATCAAACTCGCCGGGCTCGAGGCGGCAACGGTCGCTGAAGTCAAATCGTCCGGCGGTAAGAAGATGAACCCGCTCCAAAAACTCGTCAAAGTGTTCTCAGACGTGTTCATGCCAATCATCCCGGCCATCATTGTCGCCGGTCTCTTGATGGGGATCAACAACTTGCTCGCGTCGGAAGGACTGTTCGTCGACGATGCGACGCTCATCGAGGCGTATCCGAACTTGCAAGGTTTATGGGACCTCATCAACATGATGGCGAACACGGCGTTCGTCTTCCTACCGGCACTCGTCGGTTGGTCGGCGACGAAGCGTTTTGGCGGCAGCGAAGTACTTGGTATCGTCATGGGTCTACTGCTCGTCCACCCGGACTTGTTGAACGCATGGGGTTACGGGCAAGCGGCGCTTGAAGGCGATATCCCGACGTTCGACATCCTCGGGCTGTTCGAAATCGAGAAAGTCGGCTATCAAGGTCAAATCTTGCCGATTTTGGCCGCGGCCTTCATTTTGAGCCATATCGAGATCTTCTTGAAAAAACATGTTCCAAACGCGATCCAACTGCTCGTCGTGCCGATCACGACAATCGTCGTCACAGGTTTTCTCGCCCTTGCGATTGTCGGACCGGTCACACGCGGAATCGGGAACGTCATCGCGACGAGTCTCGTCAACGTGTTCGAAGTCGTGCCGGTCGTCGGCGCACTGTTGTTCGGTTTGTTCTACGCACCGCTCGTCGTCACGGGGATGCACCACTTGTTCATCGCGATCGATCTTCAGCTGATTGCGGAGACAGGCGGCACGTTCATCTGGCCGATGCTCGCTCTGTCGAACATCGCTCAAGGTTCGGCGGCGCTCGCGATGTTCTTCGTCTATAAACACAACGCCAAACAAAAGAGTATGGCATCGACGTCAGCAATCTCGGCTTACTTCGGGATCACCGAGCCAGCCATGTTCGGGGTGAACTTGCCGAACAAATTCCCGTTCTACTCAGCGATGATCGGGTCGGCGATTGCCGCCGTCTTCATCACACTGAACGATGTTCAAGCGATCGGTATCGGCGTCGGGGGACTCCCTGGCTTCCTGTCGATCTTCACGGACAAGATCTTGCTCTTCATCGTCGGGATGATCATCGCGATCGTCGTCCCGTTCGTGCTCACATTCGCCTTGTCGAAACGCTACATGAAAAAAGGCGAACTCAAAGAAAACAAAGTCGCTTAATATCGGGAGTCATCAGGGGGAGGGACGGAGGTTCTTCCCCTTTTCCTATCGAAATGAAAACTCTTACAAAAGGAGCTGTCGTTCATGACACAAACAAACTGGCGCAAATCAGTCGTCTATCAAATCTATCCGAAAAGCTTTTACAGCCCGGAAGGCAACGCTACCGGCTCGATCAAAGGAGTGACGTCGAAACTCGATTATCTGGCCGATCTCGGCATCGAATATATTTGGATGACACCGGTGTACAAATCGCCGCAAAACGATAACGGGTACGACGTGAGCGACTATTACGCGATCGACCCGTCGTACGGGACGATGGAAGACCTTGACGAGCTCGTCCGCGAGGCCGAGGCGCGCGGGATCGGACTGATGATGGACATCGTCGTCAACCACTCGTCGACCGAGCATGAGTGGTTCCAAAAATCGCTCGCCGGTGACGAACGTTACCGGGACTATTACATTTGGCGCGACGAACCGACGAACTGGGAGTCGAAGTTCGGGGGCAACGCCTGGAAGTACGACGACAAGAGCGGCCAGTACTTCCTCCACTTGTTCGACGAGACGCAGGCCGACTTGAACTGGGAGAACGAACAGATGCGTGAGGACGTCTATGAGATGATGCGCTTCTGGCGCGAGAAAGGCATCAAAGGGTTCCGTCTCGACGTAATCAACTTGATTTCGAAGCAACAGGACTTCCCGGAGGACGACTCGGACGGCCGCAAGTTCTATACGGACGGACCGCGCATCCATGAGTTCTTGAAAGAGATGAACCGCGAAGTGTTCGACGGGCATGACGTCATCACGGTCGGCGAGATGTCGTCGACGACGCTCGACCATTGCGTTCGCTACTCGAGCCCGGACGAGCGTGAGCTCAGCATGACGTTCAGCTTCCACCACTTGAAAGTCGATTACCCGAACGGCGAGAAGTTCGTCGCCGCACCGTTCGATTTCGTGCAGCTGAAAGACATCATGTCGACGTGGCAGGAAGGGATGCACGGCAAGGGCTGGAACGCCATCTTCTGGTGCAACCACGACCAGCCGCGCGTCGTCAGCCGCTTCGGCAACGACACCGATTACCGCGTCGAGAGCGCCAAGATGCTCGCGACGGTGCTCCACGGCCTGCAAGGGACGCCGTACATCTATCAAGGCGAAGAGATCGGGATGACGAACCCAGGGTTTGACTCGCTCGACGAGTACCGCGACATCGAGACGCTCAACATCTACAAGTTGAAGCGCGACGAGGGCGTGTCGCACGAGGACATGATAGCAGCTATCAAACAGAAGTCACGTGACAACTCACGGACGCCGATGCAGTGGGACGCGACGCCGCACGCCGGCTTCACGAGCGGCACACCGTGGATCAACGTGGCACCGAACTATACGGAGGTCAACGTTGAGACGGCGCTCGACGACCCGGATTCGGTGTTCTACCACTACAAGAACTTGATCTCGCTCCGTAAAGAGCTCGACGTGTTGACGGACGGGGACTATACGCTGTTGACGAAACAGGACCTAGACGTCTGGGCGTACACGCGGAAGACGGACGATGAAGAAGTGCTCGTCGTCGCCAACTTCTATGGGCCCGAGACGACGTATGAGATCCCGGAACGGTTCACATGCGCCGACGTCGTCAGCCATAACTACGACGTGCCGCAGCTCGACGGAACGACACTGTCGCTCCGGGCTTATGAAGCGATCATGTTCTACAAGCATAAATGAGGGGAAATTGAAACAGATGCGTGAGGTTCGGACGCATATCGCTATCGTTCTCAGCGAATATAGCGGAACATCCGGTCTCATTATGCTCGAGGACTTGCTCGAAGAGATTGTCGGGGAAATTAGTGATGAGTTCGACCGTTACATGCTGACCGTCATCAGATGACAGAGGATCATGAGGAACGGGTACGACTCATCATCCACCCTGACATTAAAACGGCATAAGAAAAAGGTTCATCCATTTGAGTCGGATGAACCTTTTTAGTCGTCCATGCGTTGCTTTAACCGTTCTAATAGATAAGGTGAATCGATATCATCGTATAGGATACCCTCAGCATAACGATCGGTTCCCTCAATCGTAATTTGGAGTTTGATGGAATGGAAATGGATATTGTTTTTGTCAGCGACATACTTCAGTTCATGCAAGACATCCACCACTTCTTCATACGAATAAGATTTGCTTTCCGCATGCAGAAAGAGTATACCGTAGCGAGCCCCGTAAAACTCGAGGTCGACGGGTTGGTCGATATGTAAGTCATTGAGATCAATCCCATTTTCGACATCTGCCTCCCAGTTTGAGTGAGGGATTTCAGTAATGATATCGATTCGGTCTGAAAATGTTGGTCCGATTGACGTTTGAACGGCAACTGCATAAGCCTTGCTGATTCGTTGGTATGTATTTTCCTTTGAGACGACGTCTTCTTCATAGCTGTCATCGACGACTTTCCCGCTTCGAGTGATTCGTACCATGAATTCGGTGTCGGCGCTTGTTTTGGACGCCATCCTTACATAGTATTTCGGATCGTAGAGTGATAAGTACATCACGTCTACTACGTAAAATGACGTGTTTGAATACGTTACATAGACATAATTCTGTGCCGCTTCAATCGCGCGTTGTTCCGCTTTATCGCTTCCGTCAAAGACATACCATAGCCACCATCCTGTCAAAAAAATACCGAACATTCCTAAACCGGTCAGTACGTTATGGATAGGTCGTTTAAACATGAAATCCTCCTCATTTCCAATGAATGGTCTACTCGTAGTATAGTCGGTAAATTTATTCTTCACCTCCGTCTCTCGCATGATATGACTTGATGTCTTAGCATTAACCGTTCCTGTTCCATCGACGAACAGGACATGTGGATTTAACGGTTATATGCTAGTGTCAGTGAAAAAGGACTGATTTTATTGGGACAACTCGTCGTTAGTCCGACCGGGAGACCGGGCATCCGCTTCGGCGTCTGTCAACGCTGTCTGAGCACCGATGTCAGCGCGTTCACCTGTCATCACGGCGCATGCAGCTACTGTCGCAACTGTTTGCACCTCGGGCGGGTATGCCGCTGTGACTTTTTAGCAGAGATCGACGTCACGACGCCGGTCGAACCGACTGAACTCGTCATGCCGTTCGAGTTGGCAGAGGCGCAACAATGTGTCAGCGAGCAACTGCTCACGTGGTGGGAGAAACGACAGACCGGTCTCGTCCACGCTGTCTGCGGCGCCGGCAAGACCGAGATGACGTTCCCGGTCATCGCTCGCATTGTCAATGAAGAGAAGCGTGTGTTGATCGTCTCGCCACGGCGTGACGTCGCCATCGAGTGGGCCGACCGGCTCGAGGCAAGCTTCACCGTCCCGGTCACAAGGCGCTACGGAGGCGGGGACAAGGAATCGATCGGGATGATCACCATCGCGACGGCACCGCTCCTCGTGAATTTGCGCGACGTGTTCGATTATGTCCTCGTCGACGAGTCGGACGCGTTCCCGTTCGCCTTCGACTTGTCGCTCTGGTGGACGCTTTGGCGCGCGGGGAAAGGTGTCTTCTTGTTCGTGACGGCGACACCGACTCTCTGGCAGCGACAATTTCCAAGCATTCACTTGTCGCGCCGCTACCACGGCCACGACTTGCCGGTGCCGCGGCTCGTAAAACAGACCGATTCCGCCATTCTCAATTTTTGCCGGAGCCATGAGGCGCCGCGCCTGTTGTTCGTCCCGACGAAACCGGACCTTGTCCGTTATGGAAAACTGCTTGAGACGGCCGGGCTCGACTACCGGGCCGTCTCGGCCGATACCGACGAGCGAACGGACACGCTCATGTGGCTAGAGTCGACGAACGGCATCGTGCTCGCGACGTCGATTTGGGAACGCGGCATGACCGTCCGTGGTGTTCATGTCGCCATTCTCGACAGTGACCATCGGCTGTTTTCGACGCGTGCCCTCATCCAGATGGCGGGCCGGGCCGGGCGAAAGCCCGACGCGCCGACCGGGGACGTCGTCTTGTTCTATACCGAGCGGACGTTCCGACAAGACCAGACCATCCGCGCGATCGAGGAGGCGAACCGGCGATGAACTGCCTCGTCTGTCGCCAACCGATGACGGTGCCGTGGAGTCCGTCGACGCTATTGAAACGCGACTGGGTCTGCCTGGACTGTGAAACGATGTTGACCCCGCTCGAAGCGGGCTGCCCACGGTGCGGTCATCCGACTGAAGACGGGAAGACGTGTCCGGACTGCGTCCGTTGGCTCGCGCTCGGTCTCGATTTGACGGTCCGTTGTCTCTACGCCTACGACGAGGCCGGTGCGACGTGGCTCCATCGCTTCAAGTTCGGCGGGGACGTCGCGCTCGTCGGTCACGTGTCACACGTGCTCAAAAAGACGCGTGAACCGGGCGTCGTCTACGTACCGATCCCGCTCGGGGAGGAGCGGCTTTTGACGCGTCGCTTCAACCAGACAGACGTGCTCTCCCGATTAATCGGACCGACAAAACAACTCCTTCAAAAAGAAGAGGTTTCAAGTCAGCGTGAATTTGGGAAAGGAGAAAGGCGGCACCGTCCAAACCCGTTTGCTGTACAAGCTGCGACTACATATGGGAAAATCGTGCTCGTCGACGACGTCTATACGACCGGCACGACGCTCCATCAAGCAGCGTACACATTGAAGAAATCCGGCTATGCAGAAGTTTCTGCGGTTTGCCTGTTCCGGGCGCTAAACAAATCAAAAATGCGTCCGATATAAAGGGCAGAGGTGAATGACATTGGAAGCAGCAACTTGTCAGATGTGTGGGCGTTTGTTCATGAAACAAAGCCGCTCACCGTACTGTCCGTCATGTAGTGAAGTCGATTTCCAAAACTTCTTGAAAGTTCGGGACTTCATTCGGGAACCAGCCAACAAACAGGTAACAATCGGGGCCTTAGTCGAAGCGACAGGTGTCACCGAACTTGATATCACGCGATATATCCATGAAGGACGCTTGATCATCAAGGACAACCCAGCAATGAGCATCGCTTGTGTGCGCTGCGGCAAGGCGACGAACGAAGGAAAAGTTTGTTCGACTTGTCAGGCAGAGATGCAGCAAGAACTACAAGGTTTACAAGCAAGTGTAAACAAGACGAGCGTTCGCGCTTATCGTTTGGACTAACAACATGAAGAGGGGGGACACGCATGCGCATCGATTCTGCAAAGTGGGTACATTTACCGAACACTTACGAGAAGAAAACGCTAGCCGAGACGAAGCCCGAGCTAACACGCCAAACGGACCGAATATCGATATCGGCGGAAGCCCGCGCCCGGTTTGAAGAACCGGTGAAAAATCCGGACCGTCTTGAGAAGATCAGCGCCTTAAAGGCGGAGATCAACGCAGGGACGTATACACGGGACGCGCGCGACATCGCTAAACGCTTTCTACAAGGATGAATGGAAGCGAGGTCCGCTTGAGGCCTTCGCACTTATAACACGGCACGGAAGCTGACTAGACAAGGGAATCCCTTTTTAGTCAGCTCTTTTTTTGGAAAAAGGAGACCATTATGCTCACATTACATACACGTTTACTCGAACTCGCCTATGCGAAAGAACAACTGCTCATCAAAGGTGATATGCCCGCTTTCAGCGCGCTCGTCAAAGAAGAAGCGACGATTGTCCGACAAATCGGACAAAAAGAGACAGAACGACTTCAAGGTTTGCTCGTTTTGGACGATGAAGAGAAGGAAGCGCTACGACCGGTGTTATTCGAACTGAAGCGACAGAATGAACTGAACGCGACGTTGCTCGAACAGTCGCTCCGGTATATCAATTGGCATTTGGATATGCTCATGCCAGAAGCAGACGATTTCACATACGGACAACAGGCGTTCGAGACACGCTCGTTCAGCCGTGACGTATAAGGAGGAACATTCATGGGTTCAACATTTATGGGATTAGAGACGGCGCGCCGCAGTTTGACGACGCACCAGTGGGCGCTGCAGGCGACGGGCAACAACATCGCCAACGCCTCGAACCCGGGCTACTCGCGTCAACGATTGACGCTTGGTATGACCGAACAGCTTAGTGTCAACTTCGGCGGCACGAAGGCCGGACAGTTCGGAACGGGTGTACGCGGCGAGACGCTCGCCCGCATCCGCGATTTGATGATCGACCAACAGTATCGTGATGAGACGGTCAAAAACTCATTTTACGCGACGAAACAAGCGGCATTCGGACGGATGGAAGATATCATCAACGAGCCGTCTGAGAACGGGCTCGCCAAGTCACTTGACATGTTCTGGGGCGCGCTCCAAGACTTATCGGTCAACCCGGACGACACCGGTGCCCGCAGCGTCGTGCGTCAACGGGCGATGACACTCGCGGAGACGTTCAACTATATGTCGTCCTCGCTCACGAAAGTCCAAGACGACTTGAAGTCAGAAGCCGATGTTGTCATCAAGAAAGTGAACGATTTGTTGACGAAGATTAGCGATGTCAACCGTCAAATCGGGGACTCGGAGCCCCTTGGCGTTCTACCGAACGAACTATATGACGAGCGCGATCGCTACATGGACGAGCTCGCGCAATACGTCGAGTTCGAACGCAAACCGGTCGATTACTTGAACGGGGAGACGCGTGGTAACTCGCAGCGGATGGCTGAAGGACGGATTGATATCGTCGTAAATATCGGAACGAAAGCGGCACCGAACAACGTGACGCTTGTTGACGCTATCGGAGGAGGAGTCGGGAAATTTGACGGCCTTGAATTGACGGATGCAGCAGGCGCAGTTACGCCGCTCACCCACGCCGATATTCCGAACGGGAAGTTGAAAGCACTCGTCGAGATGTATGGTGAGAGCGGGAGTGAAGGGATTGACGGTGCCTTCACGGTCATGTTGAAAGACTTGGATGAGATGGCGCTACAATTCGCGACTGCATTCAATACGGCGCATAGTGGAAATATGGACGCGACAGGCGCCGCTGGAACGAATCAATTCTTTGAAAACATTACGAGTGCCGCTGAAATCACTGTCGGGGATGACATTATGAAGAATCTTGATTTGATTGCTGCCTCAAAGGACGGCAATATCGGTGACGGTAGCGGGGCGTTAGCACTCGCTGACTTGAAAAACCAAGCGTTGGCGTTTACCGGAGGATCGGTCACGACCAATTCATCGATCGGCAAGTATTATCAGAACGTCATCGGAAACATGGCGGTCCAAGCAAGTCAGAGTGGTAGTCTCGCCAAGAGCACGTTCGCACTCATGGCGAGCTCAGACCAGCGCCGTCAATCGGTAAGCGCGGTCTCACTCGATGAAGAGATGACGATGATGATCCAGTACCAGCACGCCTATAACGCTGCGGCACGGAACATCACGGCGGTCGACGAGATGCTCGACAAAATCATTAACGGCATGGGTGTCGTAGGGAGGTAATGAGTAATGCGTGTCACACAGACGATGCTCACACAGACGAACTTGAAACATTTATCGAGCAGCTATAACACGCTCGCCCGCGTCCAAGAGCAACTCATCAGCGGGAAGCGGATCCAAAAAGCGTCCGAGGACCCGGTCGTTGCGATGCAAGGCATCCGTTACCGGACCGAGGTGCGTGAAGTCGATCAATTCCGCCGCAACGTCAGCGAAGCGACGAGCTGGATGGACTTGACCGACTCGACATTGAACGAAGTGACGGAAGCCGTCAAACGGATCCGTGAACTGACGACGCAAGCAGCGAACGATACGTACGAATCGTCACAACGTGAAATTATCAAAAGTGAGATTGACCAACTCGTCGAACACATCGGTTCGCTCGCGAACTCGAAAGCGGGCGAGAAGTATATTTATAACGGGACGAAGACAGACAAGCCGCTTATTAATATCGCTAATCTAAAAGCGTATTTGGCAAGTACGGATCCGGCTGCGCCTGTGGCGGATATTTATGAAAGTGGAGCTATTCCGGCTGGTAGCGGTGAAATCAAATTTGAAGTATCAAAAGGAATCACGGTTCAAGTGAATATGCAGCCTGAGACCGTCTTCGGTGAAGAGTTGTTCAAAGGATTGCGTGACTTGAGTTTGGCGCTTCAAGACCCGACGAAGACAGGCCAAGACTTCTCGACAATGCTTGGTACGCTCGATACGCTTGGTCAAAGCTTGATTACGGAGCGGGCTGAACTCGGGGCTCGGGCGAACCGCCTCGAACTTGTCGATAACCGTCTGCAAGACCACGAGATCATCGCGAAGACGATCATGTCGAACAATGAAGACATCGATATCGAGAAAGTCATCATGGAGCTCAAGTCACATGAGACGGTACACCGGGCCGCATTGTCGGCCGGGGCCCGCATCATCCAGCCGACGCTCCTCGACTTCCTCCGGTAAGCGCGGATGAACCTGGCGAGACTTGAGATGCGGCAGACACAGGCCGCGATCCAGATGACGTCAAACCGCCCCGTGCACGAGATGAGACAAGGGCGGGCCGATGTGTCGATGACGCAAGGCAAGGTCGAGATGACGCAACAGACGAGACAAGGCACGCTCGAAGTCGACTCTTCGGTCGCACGCAGTGAGAGCAATTTGAAAGGCGCGCTCGAACTCGGCCGCTACTTCGGCCAGCTCGGTGAACAAGGCGTGCGCGAGGCGACGAGCCAGGCGGCCCGAGAAGGCGATCAACTGATGCGGATCGAGAACGGCAACCCGATCCCGAGCATCGCCGCGAGTAAAGTGAACGACCCGTACCCGATCGTCGACATGGGCTATATGCCGAAGTCGATCGACCGCGTCAAGTTGACGTATACGCCGGCGGATGTCAAAATCGAATGGAACCTGACGCCGGCACAAATAGATGTATCGCTTACCCCGGCCGAGATTTCGTTCACACCATGGACGACGAACATCTCGCTTCGCCAAGAAGCATCGCTCGAGATGTGGCCGATCGGTGGCATGTATGATGAGACGCGTTGAAAGTGAGGACAATCCATGTTCATTGAGACAGATTATTTTGGCAAGATTGAAGTGAATGAAGAAGAGACGATTTCGTTCGTCAGCGAGGTGCCCGGTTTTCCGGACTCGAAGACGTTCGTCCTCATCCCGTACGGGGACGACCTCCCGTTCTGGTCGTTGCAGTCGATCGAAGATTCGGCTTGTGCGTTCGTCGTGACGAACCCGTTCTGGCATAAGGCGGATTATGCGTTCGAACTGACGGACGGTGCCAAGGAGCAGCTCGCGATCGGTGAGGCCGAGCACGTTTCGGTATATGCCATCGTGACGCTTCGCGAACCGTTCGACGCCTCGACGCTCAACTTGAAGGCGCCGATCGTCATCGAGACGAAAGAGCGCCGTGGCAAGCAAGTCATCTTAGACGATGCCTACTCGGCCCGCTACCCGCTCGGCGGCCAGAAAGCGGAGGTGCGCTGATGCTCGTATTGAAACGAAAACAAGGTGAGGCGATCCATATCGGCGACGATGTGACGCTCACCGTGCTCGCCATCGAAGGCGACCAAGTCAAGCTCGGCATCGACGCCCCGCGTCATATCGACATCCATCGCCACGAGGTGTATGTCCAAATGCAAACCGAGAACGAGTCGGCCCGCGATAGTGCCAATTTGATGAAACAAATGCTTAAAAACAAGTCGGAAGCATGAGCTTTCGACTTTTTAGCTGGCTGATTTTTTAGATAGGCTGACACGTGTCACACGGGTACGATAGGATAGACAGGAAGAATTGGGAAAGGATTGGGTCGATTGGGTCAGGTTGTAAACATTTTTTTCATCAATATCAGCATCATCTATTTGCTCATTTCGTTGACGTTCTATGTGATGCGTGACGTTTTGCCGATTCAAGTGTCGTCACCGCTCGCCATCCGCATCGGGTTCGGGCTGTCGAACGGACTGATCGCTGTGTTGCTGACAATCAACTCAATCATAGTCGACGGGGCCAAAATCGACCTGCGGATCATTCCGTTCGCACTCGCGGCGGCATTCGCCGGTCCGGTCGGGGTGACCGTCGCCATCCTCACATCTGTCGCGGTCAGGTTGCTGACAGATGGCTTCAGTATGATCATCATGAACGGCTTCGTCATGATCGGCATTTTTTTGGTGATTGCCGTCGGGCTCGGCCGCCAATCGGTGCGTCGAGGTCATTCGTTCGCAGTGTACATCGCAATCGGCATGGCGCTCGTCCTCGTCCGCGTCGTCGGCAACGTCTCGCTCGATACGTTTATTGACGTGTTCATCCCGTATTTCCTGATGACATCGCTTGGGGCTTGGATATGCTATTGGGGCGTCAAGAAGTTGGAGACCCATCTTTGGATGTTCCGTCTGCATACCCATCGGGCGACCGTCGACGAGTTGACGGGTCTCCCGAACCGCTACATGACGCTCGAACGGTTGAGCGAGGTAGAACTGTCCGGTCGACCGTGGGCACTCTTCGTCATCGATGTCGATCATTTCAAGCAGTTGAACGATACATATGGCCATCGTGCCGGCGACGAGGCGTTGCGTCAAATCGGAGAGACGTTACGCCTGAACTGTCCGGACGGGGGATTTGTCGGCCGGTACGGCGGCGAAGAATTTTTGATGGTCGTTGAAGATGCAGGAGAAGCCGTCGTGGCGCTTGCCGAGGCGGTCGTCGGTATCGTCCGCGAGACGCCTTTCACGTTTGAAGGGGAAGTGATTCCGATGACGATTTCGATTGGAGCGTCGGTCGCCGACGCCGAACCGAGTATGCTTGTATTCGAGCGGGCCGATGCGGCGCTTTATGCGGCGAAGATGAGCGGACGCGATCAGGCACGTTTAGGATAACGCAAAAGGTCGGCCCCGGGGCCGACCTTTTTAGTGAATATTTTTCTTTTTGAACTGTCCGCCCCGGACGTCGTGGATGTTACCGATGGCGAGGAACGCCTTCTCGTCATAGTCGTCGAGGATGTCTTTCAATTTCGTCTCCTCTAGTCGGCTAATGACGGTGAAGACGACTTTTTTGCCGTCACCCGTGTACGCCCCTTCGCCGTGAAGGTACGTCACACCGCGGCCAAGTCGGTCCATGATGGCTTGGCCGACGTCGTCCGGCGACGTCGTGATGATCCACGCCGCTTTCGATTGGTCGATCCCTTCTAACACGATATCGATCGTCTTGAAAGCGACGAAATAGGTGATAAGCGAGTACATGGCCCGGTCCCAGCTGAAGACGAAGCCGGCCGTACCTAGGATGAAGATGTTGAAGAACATGACGATCTCGCCGACCGAGAACGGGAGTCGGTCCGTGAACGACACGGCCAAAATCTCGGTCCCATCGAGCGAACCACCGGCCCGGATGACGAGCCCGATCCCAGCACCGAGCAAGAAACCGCCGAACACGGTCGAGAGGAGCAAATCGTCCGTGAACGGTTCGATTGAGTGCAATAGGATGGTGAAGCCAGACATGAGTAAGATGGCGACGAGCGTGACGACGGCGAACGTCTTCCCGATCTGGCGGTAGCCGAAGTAAATGAACGGCAAATTGAAAAGGACGAGCCAGATGGCGATTTTTGTTTCCGTCAGATAAGAGACGATGATCGAGACGCCGACGATGCCGCCATCGATGATCTGGTTCGGGACGAGGAACGCCTCAAGTCCGATGGCGAAAATGAAGGAGCCGATCAAGAGGAGCAGCGCTTTCGCGAAGAGCTCGGTCGGTTTGATTGGATTATGTTCCCGCTTTAAGCGGAGCACTTCCTCCGGGGTCGGGGAAGGCATCGGTGGACGCTGCATCGCGTATCACCCCTTTCGTTTTTTACCTAGTATAGCATTTTGACTTTAGATGCGAACAATACGATCCAACGAGTTTAGTTATGTATTATAACTAAATATATGCTAGACTGATGAAATGTGACATGAAAGGAAGGGTTCTATGAAACGTACAAAATGGAGTGTTAATCTCATCATGAACGTCCTTGGAGGGTTGATTGCCGCCTATGGCCTCGAGTCAGTCCTCATCCCGAACAACGTCTCTGACGGGGGCATCACCGGCATCAGTGTTGTCGGCTCTCAGCTGTTTGGCTTACCGCTCGGGATCTTCATCGGCATCTTGAACGTCCCGTTCATCTATCTCGGATATAAACAAATCGGTAAGAGCTTCGCCATTTTGTCGGTCACCGGCATCGCGTCGCTGTCGATTGGGACGGTCGTCATGCACCGGGTGCCAACAATCATTGATGGCGATACGCTTCTCATCACCGTCGTCGGCGGAATCATCCTCGGTTTCGGCATGGGACTCTCGCTCCGGAACGGGGGCGCACTCGATGGCATCGACATGCTAGCCGTTCTATTGTCGCGAAAGCTGCCGTTCAGTACGAGCGACTTGATCCTCTTCTTGAACGTATTCGTCTTCATCGTCATCTCGACGGTATTTGGGCTACAAGGAGCCGTCCTGTCAGCCATCGCTTATTTTATCGCCTCGAAAGTGATTCATATCGTCGAGGAAGGCCTGAGCGGAGCGAAGACGTTCAACATCATCACGAGCGCACCCGACGAGATGGTCGAGACGATTCGCGACCGGCTCGGACGGAGCGTGACGGTCAAATCGATTCAAGGTTCATATTCGAAAGCGGCCTACCATGAGATTACGTGCGTCATCAACCGGCTCGAGGAGCGGAAGTTGAAAGACATCATCGATCACGTCGACCCGGAGGCGTTCGTCGTCGTCTATGAAGTGACGGAAGTGAAAGGTGGAAGTTTCCAAAAACGAGATATCCATTGAGTGGAATCGAGTAGCCGACGCTGCTCGATTTTTTAGTATAGGCGGGAAATCGGACATCGGTCATGGACAAGTGAGGATTCGGAAAGGAGAGACTTTATGCGACCGACCTCGTCAAGCGCGATATGGGCAAACTGGCGACAGTCGAGGCGACGCAGGCGTTCGAGGTACTGTTCGTGCTCATCGGTGAGTTGATGTTCCTCCACGCCGGACGCCCGTCTGGGCTATCGCTCGTCGGGATCTCACTCGTCATGATTGGCGTCATGCTTCATAGTAAGAGTCAATTCAAGCGAGAGGAGAAGCTGATCGCGATGGCGAATCGATACGGGAAGGAGGGATAACCATGTCTTATGGATTGTTCGGCAAGTTGACCGCCGTCCCGGGGGAGCGCGACACGTTGCTCGCGATCTTGCTCGAGGCGGCCGAGGCGATGAAACAGGAGTCGACGTGCGCTATGTACCGGGTGAACGTCTCACTCGATGACGATTCGATTCTCGTCTACGAAGTGTGGGAAAATGTAGACGCCCATCAACAGTCGCTCTCGCTTGAGACGACGAAAACGCTGATCGAGCGGGCGCGACCGGTCTTGGCCAAAGTCGAGCGCTTGGCCGTGTTCGAGCCTAGAGGCGGGCATTGAAAAACATCCACGTCCGCGGACGTGGATGTTTTATCAAGATTTCGTCAAACTGCCTTTGACCTGCTCGTAAAACTCGTCCATCATGCCGGTACGGCTGCCGAGCTGACAGATGAGTTCGAGCGTCTCTTTATAGAACTTTTTGACGAGTCCTTTGTTTTTGACTTCCATCGACGCGAGCGTCTTGTCGAGGTTTTGGAGAATCTCCTCGATCTGGTTGTCCGAGTCCGGTTTGACGACCGTCATGTTATCCGGGATCTTGACGACTTTTTCTTGTTCCTGGTGACGGAACGAAGCGCCGAAGCCAAGGTTCTCGATGAACAAGTGCGGCATCGCCTTCTGACCGAAGAATTGTTGGTGCCACTCGCTCGCTTTCATCGTGTCCATGTCTTGCTTGAACGTTGACGCCGTCGAGACGTATTTTTTAAACAGATCCGTCATGAATTTTTCGATGACCGGGATTTGCAGGGCGAAGACGTTTTTTAAGAGCGCGTCGAGCTGTGCGCGCGACAATTGGGATTCGTTTGACATGTCAGTTCCTCTTTTCTATAATACGATATCTTCATCGTATGGGATTGGCGGACGGGCGTCAACGCATCCTAAAAAGTTTTTTCAGAATATTTAATGATTTGGTGATGTTTTGTGCGATAATCGTCTCATGGCAGTCATCAAAGAGGAGTGAGTTCAACATGAATAAAACAGTAAAATGGGCCGTCGCACTTGGCGTGACCGGTGCCCTCGTCGCAACGGTCGGTGTCGTCTCGTCACGCGGACGAACCGATGATACGTCACAGACGATCCGTGACCGCGACCTCGGCTACGAGATCATTCTCCCATCGAAGATCGCCGAGGCGATCGAGCGCGGTGACGTCTATATCGAGAAAGCACAAGACGTCGTCGATGTCGGCGATAAAAATAGCTACGGCACGTTCGACCTCTACTATAGCGTCGAGGAGGGGGACGACCAACTGTTGTTCCACCTTGACTTGATCGACCGTGAACTCTCGGAAGAGGCGTTCGCGACCGAAATCGGTTACGGCAACTATCTCGGCGCGAGCGACAAGACGTTCTTCTGGGTCGAACCGACCGAGGCCGTCCCAGGCGCTGAGGCGCATACGGATGAGATCGCGGAGTTACTTGAGACGCTCCCGGAGCTCGAGTTTAAATTGATCGATTGATCTGGACGCCTGTCATGAGACGGGCGTTTTTTTTGTTTGCTGAGTAGGATAATCTATTATATAGTTAGGTTAACTAACTATATAAGGGGGCGTAACAGATGTCTGTAATTCAACATTTCAACACACTGTATGACAGCTACTTAAGACGTTTACAGCAGGAAATCGAAGTCCATGAGTATGACGACATCACGGTCGCGAATTATCCATACATCTTGGCGATTTATGAGGAAACATCAATCACCGTCTCATCGCTTGCCGAACGGATGGGCGTCAAGAAAGCGTCCGTGTCTCAAATGCTCGACCGCCTTGTCAAAACGGGATATGTCGAACGGGTACGTCAGGAGACAGATAAACGAAGTATTCAGGTGAGACTGACACCGCGTGGGCGTGAGTTCGTCGATACTGAAACGGGCGTCTATATGCGCTTTATCGATCACATCTCACAAGCGCTCTCGCCAGAAGAATGGCAGACGTTCGAGCGGTTGCTCGGACAGTTAGCCGAGGCGGCAGACCATGAATCTTGAATTCATACTCGCCGCGCTAGGTCTCGCCTTGCTCGACAGTCTGAACCCAGCGACGATTGCCACGATGATGGTGCTGCTGCCGCTTGTCCGAAAAAAATGGCATGCGAGTCTATTTATTGTCGGGACGTTTGTCGTATACACGGTTGCGGGAATCGCCATATATACAGGGCTCGATCGCTTGCTGCGAGATGTCTTGTCTTCGTGGCTTGAGCGATTCACGACTCAAGTGGGGATATCGTTACTCGTCATCGGACTGGGCTGTCTCGTGTATGGCGCCGTCACGACGCTACGTTTATTCAGACGAATCCGAGCAAACGAGCCGTTGCCAGACGTCGTGGGGACGCTCGTCCGCACCGTGAACCCGTATTCGATTATCGTACTTTCGGTCTCGTCAACGTTTCTTGACTTGCCGACGGCTTTACCGTTGTTCGGCTTCGTCGCAATCCTATCTGGGGCAGGGCTTGGAATCATTGTCAGTCTGATCGCGTTCGTATGCTATGGGGTGGTGTATATTGCACCGATGGCCATGGTCTATGGTCTGTACATCTATTTTCATGGAGATGCGCGCTACGTCCGTTTCGAACGTTCATTTCGCCACTTGTTGAACGTTTCAAGCGTTTATCTGATTCCGGTGTTCTTGTTTCTTTTAGGCGGTTGGCTCGTCTTCAATGGGATTGGACGGCTCGGGGTGGACATGTAAATCGCTTCCGTGCAAAATGGAAAAGAGGTGATTGGATGAATTGGACAGTAGAAGAAGCAAGACAGGCGGAACATGTAACAGCGCTCGAAGGAGCGGTCAACGTGCATGACGCGATCGACGTGAAGATCGGTCACGTCGCGGTCGGACAGAACGACTACGCCGTCTATGACGGTGAGACGTTGATCGGTTATTTGATGTTGTTCCCGTATCTCCCAAACGAGTATGAGGTCAATGCGCTCGTCCATCCGGACTACCGTAAGCGAGGCGTCTTCACGGCGCTCCTAGATGCAGCGAAACACGACGCGAAAGAGAACGGTTGCGAGGCGTTCACGTTCGTCATCGACCGCAAGTCGAAGTCGGGTAAGGCGGTCGTCGACCACATTCAAGCGGCGTATCAGTTCTCGGAGTACAACCTCGTCTTGAAGAAGGCCGAGCTGTTCTTGAAACCGAACGAAGTGTCGCTCCGTGAGGCGACCGACGCCGACCGTCCTGTCATCATCGAGACGCTCAGTGAGGCGTTCGGTGACCCGGTCGACGTGACCGAGAATATTTACAGCCAAATCGACACGCCGGACCGGGTGACATACATCGGTGAGGTCGAAGGCCGTCCCGTCGGTGTCATCCGCGCGCTATTGTCAGGTGACGATGCCGCGAGCATCCACGCGTTCGGTGTGCGGGCGAGTGATCAAGGTCAGGGCTACGGCACGAAGATGTTGAAGCAGATGGTCCAACAACTGTTCCGTATGGGCCGCACGAAGCTCGAGCTCGACGTTGAGACCGAAAACAAGGCCGCGCTCGAGATTTACAAGCGGGCCGGATTCGCAGAAAACGGCGGCTACGAGTTTTACTTATTAGAACTGTGAGGTGGAGACGATGGTTCTCAATTTGAAATGGTTAGGTGCCGCCTTCGAGGCATTGCTCGGCATCCCGGTGCTCGGTGGACTGTTCATCATCAGTATGGGGTATTCACCGCTCGGATTCATGCTCGTGTTCCATATCGTCGTGTTGATTCTGTCGGTATCGCGGCTGAACAAAGTCTCGTTCGGCCCGATCGTCGGGATCACGGCGTCGGTGCTCGGCTTCATCCCGTTCGTTGGCATGATGTTGCACTGGGTGGCGGCGATCGCTCTTGCGATTGACGCGTTCACGACGACCCGTGAACGGACACGTGTGATAAAAGAAGACGACCGGTTTTAACGGACGCTCTCGAAGTCGAGGGCGTTTTTTTCATTGACCAAAACTTCAAGTGAAAACGCTATACAAAAGCTTCCAAGTGGACGATATAGTAGGTGATGAATTACACAGAGGAGGAACTCATAGTGAAAGTATTTAAAAACTTTACGACTCAACTGCTCGCCTGGATCTTGGTCACGTCGTTCATTACAGGCGGGGCGGTTGGGTTCATCACGCTTCAATTAACTGAGCTCGAACTAGCTAAAGGTCAGGTCATGCTCGTCGGGACGGCCGTGGCTCTGCTCATTTCAGTACTAGGAGGGGGCGTCATTTACTTGATCGCCCGTCGCCCGCTTAAAGCGATCGAATTAGCGTCAGACAAGGCGGTCGAGGTCGGCAACGGCGACTTGACGGTCGTGTTCGCGAGTGAGACGACGAGCGACCGTTCGGAGATGGGGCGTCTGCTTCTGTCGATGGACAATATGGTCGAACACTTGCGGGAACAAGGAACGAACATGCGCTATACGGCGGACCAATTGACGGGTTCCGCGCAAGAGATCGCGGCAGCGGTCCAAGAAGGCAACACGGCCGGCGAAAGCATCCGTTCGGCGATGAACGCCTTGAACAAAATGCTCGAGGACAACGTCAACGCGACGTACAGCTCGATGGACTTGCTCGGTGCTGTCGCCCGGACGATGGAGAACATCCGGACGGAGATGGCTTCAGCGCTCGAGTCGGCGAGCGAGATGCAACAAGAAGCCGAGAGCGGGAAAGGTCTTGCTTCGACGTCAGTCGACGCGATGCATGCGATCGCTGGGAAAGTCGAACAGTCGTCGACACTCAATAGTCAATTGACGGAGAAGACAGGTGAGATTTCACGCATCACGGACGTCATCAGTGACATCTCGGCGCAGACGAACTTGCTCGCACTTAACGCGTCAATCGAGGCGGCGCGGGCCGGTGAGCACGGACGCGGTTTCGCGGTCGTCGCGGCAGAAGTCAAAAAGCTCGCCGAACAGACGGCGAACTCGACGCAAGAGATCACAGATTTGATCGTCGACGTCAAACGTTTGGTCGGCGACACGTCGTCATCGATGGCGAACGTGAAAGCGGAAGTCGAGACGGGTGTCGGGCTCGTCGAGAAAGCGGGCGGTGCGTTCGCGACGATCCACAGCTCGGCGAACGAAGTGTACAGCCACGTCCATTCGGTCGATGCGCTCTTAGACGAGTCACGCGGACAGATCGACTCGGTCGTCACAAACTCGGCCGGTATCGTTGGTATGGTCGAAGAGGCGTCACGCTACGCTACGGAAGTCACGTCAGCGGCGAGCCAACAAGCAGCAAGCCTCGGTGAAGTGAACGGCGCGATGACGGAGCTCGTTCGTGTCGCGGAAAGTTTACAGAACGAGACGGAGCAAGTGAAAGTCGAAGCGTAAGGAGGAGCGGCCCAGTGATGGGTCGTTTTTTGTTAACGGAATGAGAAGAAGTTCTCGGTTTGAGAATAAATTTTTCAAAAACACTAAACAGATTCAAGATGACTCCGATATAGAGTATGGAAACGCAAAAACGTTACCAACTAATACAAGGTGAGGGGCCGGCCTAAGCCTTGTATGCTCGGACAAATGGATTTGGAAGAGCGGAAAACTTAAACCTATGGAGGGAAATTAAAATGATTATTAACAATAACATGAACGCAATGAACGCACACCGTAATATGTCGTTCAACACAACCAACACTGGAAAAGCGATGGAGAAATTATCTTCAGGTCTTCGTATTAACCGCGCTGGTGATGACGCAGCTGGTCTTGCAATTTCTGAAAAAATGCGTGGACAAATTCGCGGTCTTGATCAAGCGTCACGTAACGCACAAGACGGGATTTCACTCATTCAAACGGCTGAAGGTGCTTTAAACGAAACACACTCGATTCTTCAACGCATGCGTGAACTCGCAGTTCAATCTTCAAACGATACGAACACTGAAGCGGATCGCAAAGAGCTTCAAAAAGAAGTTAACCAATTAACTGAAGAAATTGATCGTATTGCAAACACTACTGAATTCAACACTCAGAAATTGTTGAATGGAGATAAGAAAGGCCTTTCAGCAGCTGAAACAGGATCATTCAGTTTACAAAATAATAGTCGTGCTGATATTACGATTACACCAACTGATACAGACGATATTGATGTAACTGGTACAATCACAATTACTCGAGTGAACAACGAAGCAGGTGAAACTAACTTTGAGGTTTCTGATCCTGCTGGAACAGGATTTTCGCTTGATGATGTAACTGATGCAGCAGCTGAAATCACAGGTGCAACTGACACAATCGCAATTGCTGGTCTTACAGATATGGGTGTAGGAGAAAGTATTACAATTAGTTTTAATGCAGCGAAAGCAGCTGATACAGACACTTCAAAAGCAGCATCGCTTCAAATTGGAGCTAACAGTGGTCAGAACTTACGCGTAGGCTTAGAAGACATGCGTGCAACTGCATTAGGAGTTCGTAACGCTTCTGGAGATGCGATTGATATCACTGACGCAGGTAAGGCAACTACGGCTGTTACAACCATTAACAATGCAATTGAAAGTGTATCAGCTGAACGTTCTAAATTAGGTGCAGTTCAAAACCGTCTAGAACATACAATTAATAACTTGAACGTTGGAGCTGAAAACCTTCAAGCAGCTGAATCACGTATCCGTGATGTAGACATGGCGAAAGAGATGATGAACTTTACGAAGAACAACATCCTTAACCAAGCTTCACAAGCAATGTTGGCTCAATCGAAATCTCAACCAGAAGCAGTCCTACAACTTCTTCGGTAAGATTTACGGGCGTCTTATCTGGTAACGGATAAGAGTACAACTGGGTGAATTGCTGGGACTCCTTAGAGCCCTCCTTACGACAACGTGACTGGAAACGGTGAGCGTGAACGTTTTGAAAAAAGGAAGGGATTGGACAATCAGCAGCCAAGCATCTGTCAGGAAACTGTGATGAAGGTTCAACGACTAGGATGAACGACCTAACGACTTAACGTCCATGGTTATGAGATCCGTACCTCGTAAACGGCGAGGGAAGTGCCCAGCCCCTACTTTACAATAATGTATATTATTATATTAGTATTGTAAAAGGGTGAAGATATAGTCTAGACCATATTGAAAGATATGGGTATCTGCAAGCAAACCAACAGCCGCAAGCTGTACTTCAATTGCTCCGTTAATATAGCAATTGACTATTTAAAAGTTATACTAAAAACCGTGGAGCTTATGCTTCACGGTTTTTCACATCTTGCCATTTATAAACGACCGACCAGTAGGTGCGATTTAAGCGTCGGGCAATCTCACGGTCATTGACTCCTTGGTGTTTCCATTCGATCAATAAAGCGATTTCTTCACTTGAATATGGACGGGCTGGGATTGATACCCGGACTGTATAATCGGGATGTGAGATTTTGTGATGAGCAATTTCTGAAGCTAAACGCGTCTCCCAATCCAATTTGTACGCAAAGTCTGGCAACTCAGTCAGATAGGGTTTTAACACATCAAGAATTTGAAATGTATCTGTGACTTTAGTTGTTTTAAGATAATAGCCTGTCCCGCTCGGCGTACCTGACGTCCGGACATTGACGTTAAAGCGCTCGAACAAGAAAACTGCTAATTGTTCTAACTGTTCTTTGGAGAACGCTTGTAAGTACAAGGCGATGTGTGGTGTGAATTGAATTTCTTTTTTTTGTGATTGAACCGTTTACTCAATAGTAGGGAACCGTCATCAAGATAAAGCGTGAGAAGAAATGAAGGGTGACAAATGTCTTCGAGCAATTCGAATGGGATTTGCTTTTTATTGTCCGGATAGAAAAGTGGAAACAGCCTCGTCATGAGTGGAATCGAACGAGATACCAGGTTGTTGCCGCGTAAATACAATAAATCTGAAAGTTTTCGTTGCTTCCACTCCCGATAACTTAGTTGACCCATACTAAAATGTTCACGGTAGCTGTTATTCACGCGTCGATCATACACGTAGCATTTCGTGATTTCCCCATCCCCTAAAATACTCGCGACTAATATGGCGACTTGCTCCTCTGACAGTCCTTCCCAGTCCATCGATGCTCTCTCCTTTACGAATTGGTAGCTTCAATATATTTATTCCCGTTTTGAATAGCGGACCGGTTTCAATAATGAACTAGCTCGAATCAACTTTTTTATTGACAAGTCGATACATATACTGAGAGAAGGTATACAGATGATCAACGAATTACAGAAGCAACTACATGCAATTCAAATTGAACAAGAACGATTGGCAGAGGTTGAGGACGTCTTGTGGACGATGCGTTCAATCGCGATTGAGGCGACACAATGTGCGGATAAGAGACGACTACAATTGAATGAGCAATTTCAGGAACTACAAGCGAACCTAGCCTATTTAGAACGTAAAAAGCAGGAACCATTTCAGCAAAATACTGCAAACTGATGGTGAATGAACCGATATAGTCCATGAGAACAATTATAAGAGGAGCAGAAGCTTATGAACCCGACCATCTCTGAAGTCCGGCTTCACCTACCATCTTCTGTACTGCCGTACGAACAAACGAAAAACGTGTTCGTCGAAGCGAATCATGCTCGTCTCGCCGGCGAAGGCATTGTCATTTTACCGACGCCTCAACACGTCACCAAGTTAGAGGCGGCTGTCGAGAAGGCGAACCTTGTATTAGATCAACAACGTACCGGATTAAAATTTATGAAACATGAAAAATTGAACGATTATTATATTCAAATCGTGGATACGAACAACGAAGTCATCCGCGAGATTCCAAGCAAGAAGTCACTCGACTTCTTCGCGGCGTTCATGGAGTTTAATCATTTATTCGATGAACGTGTCTAAAGGAGGATAACTATGACATCACCAATCCGATTTGGCGGACTCGCCAGTGGAATTGATACAGATACAATTATTAAACAATTAATGCAAGTTGAAAGGGCACCGGTCGATAAGCTCGAACAAAAGAAACAGACGACTGAGTGGAAACGCGACGCATACCGTGAAATCAACCGCTCACTTATGACACTTCGTAACAGTGCGGTCGATCTCACGTTCAGCCGTAACTTTCAGGCTAAAACCGCATCGTCATCTGACACGTCTCGTGTCGAAGTAACTTCTTCACCATCAAGTGGGAACGCTGCACTTGAGATTCGAAGTGTAGAAAACTTAGCAACTTCTGCGAGCCATATCGTTCAATTAAGAGATAAGAATAACAACTTAGTAACGCGGGAAACTTTAGCAAAAGATTTAAACTTAGATATAAATACTAAAGTTCAAGCTCTTACTGGTAGCCCTACTGAAGTCACGTTAGGTACAAAACTAAATGATAATGGAAAACTATTCCTTAATGATGTTGAAGTAGCTACGACAGATTATACTTACGACTCCGTAACGGGTAAAGTGACGTTCAATACGCCTATTGCTGAAGGAGCTGAATTAAAATATGAATCTGGCTACAAAATCGAATATGTGAATAAAAAAGACGGCATACCATTACAATTGACGGTGGGACATGATGCCAAATTTAGTGATATCATCACGCAGTTGAGTTCAAAAGACACGAATTTCTCTGCATTCTTTAATGAAGCTTCTGGAGAGCTGGCATTAACTCATCGAAATACAGGAAGTGAGTCGACGATTGCCTTCACTGGTGCTGCATCAACGTTTTTCAACGCAAGTGTTGCCAGCGACATTAAAGGTGAGGATGCAATTTTTAACGTGAATGGGATTCAATTAATGCGGAGCTCGAATACGGCGACAATTGACAATATGACGATTACACTCAAATCTGAGTTTAAAGCTGTCGATAATCCGGCGCCAGTTACTTTATCTGTTGCCACCGACACGCAAAAAATCTTCGACAACATTAAAGGGTTCGTCGACAAATATAATGAGACAATCGACTTAATGAACAAGAAGGTCCGTGAAGATAAGTTCCGTTCGTTTGTTCCGCTCACACAAGCCCAGCGCGATGAACTATCTGATGATGAGATTAAGAAATGGGAAGAGAAAGCTATGAGCGGGATGTTGCGCGGTGACACGATTGTTCGCAGTGCCATGGACACGATGCGCAGTAAGTGGTCGAGCACCTCGTCTTCGACGAATGATGATACGATGAAACAACTGTTCCAAATCGGTCTTGCTACGGGGGCTGACTTCACAAACGGCGGTAAAATCGTGCTGAACGAAGAGAAGCTGAAGGCCGCTATCGAGAAAGATCCGGAGCAAGTGTATCAATTGTTTACAAATGCGGAGAACGGATTGCTTCCGCAAATTCGTGACGCCGCGACCAACTCAAGGTCGTCCATCACACGGATTGCCGGTGCAGACGGTGCCGGTGCCCCAACGTACTCGATGGGCCGGGAAATGGCGCAAATTGATACACGGATCCAGCGCTTAAATGATTTACTAGTCAACAAAGAAAATGCCTACTACCGTCGCTTCACGGCGATGGAAACGGCGATGAACCAAGCGAATTCGCAAGCGGCATCACTGCAACAGTTTCTAGGCGGAGGTATGTAAGAGGAGGAATTTAAATGGTAGCCAACCCATATGCAGCATATCAAAACAATGCGGTCACGACCGCGAACCCACAGGAACTCACGCTCATGCTGTATGACGGGGCGCTCAAGTTCACGCGTCTCGCCAAACTCGCGCTCGAGCAAGGAAATCCGGACTTGAAGAATACGAACATCCAAAAGACGCAAGCCATCTTCCAAGAGTTGCGTCTGACGCTCAATAAAGACATCGCCATCTCGGCGAACTTGGACTCGCTTTATGAGTACTTGTGGCGCCGTCTCGTCGATGCGAACGTCAAAAACGACACGACGATCCTCGATGAAGTGCTCGACTTCACGACCGAACTCCGTAATACGTGGAAAGAAGCGATGAAACTCGCGAAACAAGGATGAAGCCGATCGATGAGATCATTCTCAAAACACAACGGCTGAAAGACTTGCTGGCGCAAGTGCCAGAAGAGCCGACATACGACACGTGGATGGACCAGATCCATGAACTGCTCGACGACCGTGAACAACTGCTGTCGGCACACGGGCCCGACTTAAAAGCGGCCGATCAGACGGTCATCCGTCAGCTCGTCGACGATAGTCAGAAAATCGCCCGCTTGATCGAGGCCGAGCATCAACGGCTCGGGATGACACTCGGGACGACGCGTCAAGAGCGGAAGACGGTCAAGTCGTACGTCGACCCGTACGAGGACGTCGACTCGAACTTCTCAGGCTTATTTGACCAACAGACATGAAACAGCTCGAAGGCGCGCCTTCGAGCTGTTTGTCGTTTAAGGAGTCTTTAGTTGGCGTCGTACTTTGGAGACCAGGTAAGTCACGGTAAATAAAATTAGCCCGCTGACGGTGAAGTTCAAGTAAGCTCGACCCATGTCTTGAATGGAGTTGACAGGGATAAACCCCGATAGAAAAATAAGTGGCAAAATCGTCACATGCATGACGGTCCAGTGGATCAATATCTGTTTCGAGAACGACCACGCCCTTACTTCGTAGATGACACTCGTTACGCCGAGGAAGAAGCCGATGCCGCCGTACGTCAAGATGAGACGGACGCTATCTGCGTCACCGATCAGCACGCTATATAGGGTAAGTACACATGATCCTGTTACCAGAAGCATCCCGCGCCTCATCCCTTTTTTGAATAAACCCATCGAACCCATCCTTTCGCTTATGTATTGATTTATTCTACGGGATTTATCGCTCGGAAGTTTCATCGATTTTAGGATTGATGCAAACACGTCTGCTTTGTTGTAATATCGGGTAAATACCACTATACCCGTTGCTTCTGTTCTGGAAAGAGGAGGGAAACGAGATGAGTGAGAAAAAGGTAAAACCGAACGCAAAAGATCGTCGTTACTTCGTCTACGGTCCAGAAGGGGCGTACGATGAATACGTGGAGCGGGACCCGAAACTCGAGGCGTACGTCGAGGACGACGCACCAATCGAGGAGAATCCCGACCCATATGAAGAGGAAGACTTAAAAGCTCGAGGATAGATGTCAAGACCAAACAAGGCTCAATTGCGAGCCTTGTTTTTTATTGTGATGGGGTATAGACCTATTACTTTTTATTGCCAAGGTCAGGCGGATGAATCCGTTATGCTCGTTGTATCAACCACCACTCGTCACACGAAAAGGAGATACTACCAATGAACATGAAACGATACGGATTCTTATTTGCCTTACCACTTGCACTGCTCGTCGGCTGCGGGGAGGCGGACGAACTGAAAACGACCACAACCGAGACAGAAGAAGTCGTGGTAGCGGAAGAACCTGAAGAAGCGCCAGAAGCGGAAACACAAACAGAAGAGGCGGAAGTCCAAGAAACAGAGCTCGGTACCAATCAAATTCACTTAAAAAACAAAGCGCTCGACATCATGGAAGCGATGGGTTCTGTCCAATTCCAAGTCGACAAAGTCCAGACGTCGCGTCTGAAAGTCGCGGAGGCGTATCGAGATTCGTTTGATGGGAAAGACGAAGTGACGGTCGTCGTCTTCAATGTAATCGCTGAAAACACCGTCGAGGATACAATCAGCTTTCATCCGAATCAGAGCACGCTCGTCACTAATACGGGGGAACAGATTGATGCAAATCTCTGGTTCTCAGACGACGTCGGAGGCGACTTCCTTGGGGAAGTGAAAAAGGAAGGCAACGTCTTCTTCTTTGCCGAATCGATGCCAGAAGAGTTGGCGGAACTAAGATTGATTGTCGGAGGACCGACGAACACGGATTATGAGAAATTGGCCGAGGAATCGTACGAATACAAGATTGATGTCACCAAATAAGAGAAAGCGCATCATCGCGATGCGCTTTCTCTTATTTGCGTTGATGCGGCAACGGGATCGTCAACACGTTCCAACTCTCTCCGGCGAATATCTTCGCCAAGTAGACGATCTGGCCGACATGATAGCTGTAATGTGACACTTGCTTCTCGATCGCCCAGATGACGCTCTTCTCTTCGCCGCGAATGAAGACGGTCTTGCCGATGTCGTCGGGTGTCAGGCTCGCCAAGACGTCGTCAAGCAGTTGCCAGCGCTCGTCCCACGTCGCCATCAGCTCGGTGCGGGACAACTGTTGGTCCTCGAACTCGGCGTCGCGGTTCCGGTCCGGTTTCTCGCCGTCCGTCGTCAAAAAGTCGGTCCAACGTGATAACATGTTGTTCGAGATATGTTGCACGATGACGGCGAGCGAGAGCGTGTCCGGTGCGAGCACGCGGTGCAAGTCGTCGTCGTTCACTTGATTGAGCGCGCTTTCTGCGAGCTGTTTCTGTTCTTGGAAGATGCTGCGTACTTCTGTCACGTATCGTTGTTCAAACATGTCATTTCCCCCTTATGTAGTGTCTTTCTCCCATACCCGAAATCAAGAAAAGACGAACAGGATGTCCTGTCCGTCTAGGCGTGCTCGGTCCGAAACTCTTCCCAATGATCACGGGCCTGCGTCCGGATCCGTTCTGAGACTTCCTTGCTGCCGAGCAAGATCCCGTACCAGCGCCGGGCGTCCTCATACAACCCGAGTGAGGCCGACAAGTCGGCGATCCGCAGCATGAGCTGATCGTACGGTAGGCCGGTCCGGATCTGGTCGGTATACACTTCCTGGACCTCGTTGTACTTGTCGAGCGTCCGTTGCATCCATTCCTTCTCGGCTGCCCCGTTCCCGATCAAGCGATTCATCCAGACGAGCCGCATCCCGAGCATGGCGACGACGGACGGTTTTTGCCCGCTCAGCTGGGCCGTCATGACGGCGAACTTGTACAGTTGGATGACGTGCTCGGGCGTGCGGTCACCTTCAAGCGTCTCCGGGTTGATCCGTGACAAATAGTTCGTCTCGAGCGCCTCACGATTGTTTTTGCGGACTTTATCGAACGAGTCGTGGAAGACGAGGTGGCAATGGCTACAGACGACCGGCTCATACAAGTATGGGTTGTCACCGTCGTACGTCGTGTAGCCGTCCTTCGCGACTTCTTGCGGCCGGATATGGCGCGACAAGATACGCGGTGTCACACTTTCCTTTAAACAGTACGGGCATTTCACTTTTTTCGAAAATAAATGTTCAGCCATACGTCACCTCACACGTAGACGTTGACGAGCAATCCGCGAATCTCACCGACTTGGTCGAGGAGCGACAGACGTGACGCTTCCCCCGAGATGACCTGGTCCGTCAGTGCGAGCAGTTTCTGGTCGACCTGCTCGACGATCTTATAGATTTTGGCCCGGCCCCGGCGGTTGAACCCGCGCTTGTCTTCGAGGCTGAGCGCCGCGTCAACGGCGTCTTTCATAAAGTCTTTGATCAATCGTTTATATTCAGTGAGCGACTCGACCGTCTGGCTCTCGGCGAGAAGTTCACCTTGATCGTGAATGGCCGCAATTTGGCGCTGGAAGCGCTCGTATTCACGGTCCTCGCGTTTTTGTCCGATCACGTTTTGGAACGAGACGCCGGGTTCCGCGTCAGGCCGCTTGGCTTTGCCCGCGCCGTGAAGCGACTGGGTCTCCATAATTCGACGAATGTCCATCAGGCCTCGTCCTTTCTGTAAGTTAGTTCAACAATTGTAACACGCCTTGCGGCAACGCGTTCGACTGGGCGATCATCGCCATGCCGGACTGGTTCAAGATGTTGAGGCGGGCGAAGTCCATCATCTCACGGGCCATATCGGCGTCGCGGATACGTGACTCGGACGCGGTCAAGTTCTCTGAACCGATCGTGACGACACCGACGTTCGCTTCTAACCGGTTTTGGATGGCACCGAGCTTCGAGCGTTCGAGTGAGACGTCGTTGATCGCTTTATCGAACTTGGCGATGGCGTCGTTTGCGCCGCCTGGTGTCGTGACATCGAGCCCGTCGATGCCGAGCGCTTCCGCGCGCATGTCGGCGACGTTCAAGATGACGCCTTCACCGCTGCCGGCCCCGAGTTGGAAGAAGAGTGTCTCGTTCCCGGCGATATAGTCGCCGTTCATGATCTTCTTCGAGTTGAACTCGGTCGTCTCGGCAATCCGGCTCACTTCTTCTGTCAAGGCACTGATCTCTTCTTGGATTGCTTTCGTATCGTCCGGGCTCAGCGTCCCGTTCGCCGCTTGGACCGACAGCTCGCGCATACGTTGCAGGAGCGAGTGTGTCTCGTTCATGCCGCCTTCGAGCGTCTGGGTGAGCGAGATACCGTCGAGCGTGTTGCGCTCGGCCATCGACAACGAGTCGAGGCGCATCCGCATCTTCTCAGAGATGGCTAGGCCGGCCGCGTCGTCTGACGCCTTGTTGATGCGGACACCGCTCGAGAGGCGATCCATCGTCTTCTTCATCGTCGTCTGGTTGAGCGACAGCGATGTATAAGCTTTCAAGGCTTGAATGTTATTGGTAATTTTCATAACGGTTTCCTCCTACGTGTGCGGGTTGAAGACGAGCGTTCGCGATGGCCTGGTCCCATGTCATCTCTAAGTCGGTCGCGAGCGCGTGAAGCTCTTCAATCTTGTCCAAGTCTTGTTCGATCAGCGCCTCGAGGCTGCCTTTCGCCATGTACAAATACAATTCCTCGAGCTGGGCCGAGATGATGCCGCCGCCGTCATGTAGTCCTTGGTATAGTTTGGCGAGCAATTCGCGCGCTTGGCGAAGATGACGGTTGCGCTCGGCGATCGTCGCCGTCAGGGCGGTCTCGTAGTGATAGGTGAGCGCGTGGAGCATCGCTTGCGTCAGCTCCTCTGGGCTCATTTCATATAATCGGTTCGAATTCATGATTGTTCTCCTTTGATCGAGTCAAGTTCTTCTATTAAAAGCAACACTTCGGCCATGACGTCATAAAGTTCTGGCGGGATGGCATCCCCGAGGTCAAGGTCGAGCAGGTGGCCGAGGAGCGAATGGTCGTGCTCGATGGCCACGCCGCGCGAGCGTGCCTCTTCCAAAATCTTGTCGGCGACGGCACCTGTGCCGCGGGCGACGATGATCGGGGCCCGGTCGGTCGTCTCGTCATAACGGACGACGGCGGCCGTCTTGCGTTTCGTCAAATCCATGCGTTGATACATAAGGGCCTCCTAGATTCTAAAGTCATAGCCGGTCGTCTGCGTGCGCTCTGGCTCGACTTCGACTTTCTCGGCTTTCGTCAGCGGGCGGAACTGGGTCGTCACGCTCCGGTAGCCGATCGCTTCGAGCGTCGTCTCGATCTTGCCGAGCAGCGGGCGTGCGATCCGTTCGACCGTCGGGTCATCATGTTCGAGTGTGAGCCGGAGGTTGCGGTCGAGCGCTTCGACTTTCACGCCGATCTCGCCTAAGCGAGGTGTCTCGAGCCGGATGTAGAGGACACTGTTCTCCCAATCGACGACGTCGCCGGCTTCCCGGTTTTGGATGTGGACGTGGATGCCGGTATCGATCTCCTGGACCTTCGCCGGCAGGGCGAGCAGGAGCTGATGGAGCTGCCCGCCGTCGAGCCGGTTGATCGTCTGTTGGACTTGGAAGAACGAGGCGAGGCGCGCCGCTTCCGGGGACGCCGCTTCCGAGCGGACCGACAAGGCCGATGCCTGAACGGCTTGTGACGTTTGAGTTTGCGCTTGTTGCGCGGCCGTCTGGACGCGCTGCGCCGTCTCTTGGACGTGGCGGCCTGACAGGTTGGCGTCAAGGCGGAGCGGTGTCACGTGGACCTCACCGGCACGAGTGGCGCCATGCGGGATGTATTCGACGCGGACCTGGTTCGGCACGTAGCGGAACTCGTTCAACGCGGTGCGCACGTCTTTAATGAGGGCGGCACTCTCGGCAGGCTTCGTCGATAACAGTGACAAGGCGACGTCGAGCTTCGCCGTCATCGCGACGAGTGCTTTCTCTTGCCGAGCGTCGGTATGTAACAGTGCGTCCGTCTTTTGGATGAGTTGCGTCAGACGCGTCCCGACCGTCTCTAAGGCAGGGCGGGCCAAATGCGGCTTCGATTCGACGAGGGCCGCGACTTGTCCGAGCTGTTTTGTCAAGGTCGCCTGTTCTGCGCGGAACGTGTTCGTCACGGCAGCGAGATGCGTCGTCACTTCCTTGACCACGACTTGGCGTCCGCCTACGGGCGGCAAGGCTTCCCTCGGTTCGGGACGGACGGGTGGTGCGGCCGGGAGTTCTTTGATCAGCCGGTCGACCGTCTCCGGTGTCGGTGTGACGCGTTCTGCGGCCGGTCGCGACAAGTTCACGAGTTCGACGTAACGCTCTTTTTGCGGGTACGGCGCGTCCGGTGCAGGCATCTTCAGTTGACGTTTCGCTTCATCTAATGAAGCGACCGCGATGTCACGGGAAACGTCCGGTTTGATGACGGGCGCGTCCATCGTGCGCAAGAACAGGACGGCGTCGCGCATGTCGCCTTTGAAGACGGTCTCGAGCAAGCGGACCGTGTCCTCGTTCATAGGCAGGCGTCCCGATTGGATCAAGCGGCTGACGGCGCTCCGCACTTCGGGCGGGAGCGATGCGAGCAACGCTTGGATTTTCGTATCGACTTTCGTCTCAGGTTTTGTCCCTTGCGCCGGTGCGTTCGTCGTCTCCGTTTCCGGTTTGACGACGACGGTCCCGAGCAACACCCCGTCCTCTTCGACGAGCGTTAGTTGGAACGGGTTCGTCTTCGGCAGCCCGTCTTTGAACGTGACCTCGACTTGTTCGCCGCCGACCTTGACGATGGCCGTGTCAGGACCGGTCTGTTTGACGATTTCAGCTTTATAGACGCGGTTCATCTGAACACCCGCGTTCGCGGCTACGGTTGTAGCGAGTTGCACTTGGATTTGCATTGTTGTCACCTCGACCAATATATCGACCTCTTTTTCAAAAAGTGAAGCAAAAAGGCCATAAAAAAACCTCCCGTCAAACGACGGAAGGCCGGTCAAGATTCGAGCGCAGGGCTCATGTTCAGTTGTTGGAACCGGGCGACCAATTCGCCGGTCGCTTTGATCTGGTTTTTTAAGACGTACGCGGTCGCGTTCGTCTGGATGCGGTGACCGTCTTTCGTGACGATCACGCCGTGCGGGGCACCCTCGACAGTCGCGATGTCCCGAATGTGGGACCAGGCGTACCATTCGCAATCTTCACGTTTCGGCGATTTCGTCGGGAAGAAGACGAGTCCCGTCGTCGGTTCGATGACGACCGGCACTTTGCCTTTGACCCCGGCGACGCGTTTGGCGACGAAGATCCGTTCTTCGATCGAGCTGTTGTACTGGCGGCAAGAGAGCTGCAGCAACTGGTACGGCCGGAGCGGGGTCGAGATTTCGCTGCCGTCCTCGAGAATGATCCGCGATTGCTTCATCATGTCGAAGCAAGGCAGGATCGCCACGGTTCGCTTCGTGATGCGATATTTTTCCTCGGAATAGTAGGGGCGCATACGCTGCACCATCCTCCTCGTATTAGATTTTCAGGATCGGCCGATACTCAAAGAGCACAAACCTAAATCATCCCTTCAATGATATATCACAAAAAATGTAAATTCAATAAGCCAATATGAAAAGTAGGGAAATATAATTCCAATGTAAGCCAAAAGACGATTCATTTACAAAAAAGCAGAAAATGTTTGTGTCGAGGACGATAAGGTGGTAATATAGCTATTAGAGGGAAAGCCTCTGTATTCTTCAATGGTGAAAGGAATGGATTTGCACATGGTAGGTAAAGTAAAATGGTTTAACTCAGAAAAAGGTTTTGGTTTCATCGAGGTAGAAGGCGGCAAAGACGTTTTCGTACACTTCTCAGCAATCCAAACTGACGGCTACAAAGCTCTTGACGAAGGTCAAGAAGTTGAGTTTGAAATCGTAGATGGCGAACGCGGCCCACAAGCGGCTAACGTTGTAAAATTATAATTTCAAACCGTGAACCGGCTTCCTCGTGAAGTCGGTTTTTTGTTTTGTCTACATAATATTTCCCCCTTAAGAAAACGAGTTTAAAAACGGCGATAACGGGTAACATCTTTTTATACAACCGATTCGATTGCAGGCGTGAGCATCGGAACAAATTTGTCATTATTTTCTGATGATAACGTTTTCAAACAAACTGAATTCGGGGTATACTATATATGAGCCACCTGTTTCCACTTTCTTTTTATAGAGAGGCAGGAGATTCGGTCCAAATTGACGAATCATTGGTTCAAGCGGTTATTTTAAGGAGGAGTTAAGATGATTTATAACATTCGCGGCGAAAACATTGAAGTCACACCAGCCATCAAAGACTATGTCGAGAAAAAGCTGGAGAAGTTGACTCGGTATTTCACAACTCCTACGGATGCACAGACGGCTTACGTCAACTTGAAAGTGTACAACGAAAAGCAAAAAGTAGAAGTGACGATCCCGATGACGAACTTATTGCTTCGCGCTGAGGAAACCAACCTCGATATGTACGCGGCAATCGACCTCGTTGTCGACAAATTGGAACGTCAAATCCGTAAACACAAAACAAAGCTCAACCGTAAAGGACGCGCCAAAGAAGGCGGGATCGGCGAGTATTTCAAATCACTCGAAGGTTCTGAAGACATTCCTGCGTATGACGAGGACGAGGCAGAACTCGAACTCGTGCGGACGAAGCGATTCACGCTCAAGCCGATGGACACGGAAGAAGCGATCCTTCAAATGGACATGCTCGGTCACAGTTTCTTCGTCTTCTCAGACGCGGAGACCGGGAACACGAACGTCGTCTATCGTCGGAAAGACGGTAAATACGGCTTGATCGAACCTGAATAATCTAACTTTGAATTCACACGGCCCTCCGACTTGGAGGGCCGTTTCGTTTTGCCTTTCCTTGAAAGCGTGGGTCACTTCGGTTAAACTGTAAATTAGGGAAAAAACATGCATTTTTGACTGAGTGCAGAGGAGATAAAACGTATGGCGAACTTTTTGAAAGATTTATTTGCTCCACAGAAACGAGTATTGAAAAAAGCAGAAAAAGCAGCCGACTTAGTCGAGTCATTCGCTGAGCCGACGAAGGCGTTGTCTGACGAGGCACTTCAGGCGAAGTCTGTCGAATTCCGTGAGCGTCTGGATAAAGGGGAAACGCTTGACGATATCCTTCCGGAAGCGTTCGCGGTCTGTCGCGAGGCGTCAGAACGCGTGCTCGGCATGCGTCACTACCGCGTCCAGCTCATCGGGGGCTATGTGCTCCATAACGGCGACATCGCCGAGATGAAGACCGGTGAAGGGAAGACGCTCGTCGCGACGCTCCCGGTTTACTTGAATGCCCTGACTGGCCGTGGCGTACACGTCGTGACGGTCAACGAATATTTGGCGAAACGTGACAAAGAACTCATGGAACCGCTCTACTTCGCGCTCGGCCTCTCGGTCGGACTGAACGTCTCGAACATGGACCGCGTCGAGAAGCAGGCGGCGTACAACTGTGACATCACGTACTCGACGAACAATGAACTCGGGTTCGATTATTTGCGTGACAACATGGTCCTTTATAAGGAAGACCGTGTTCAGCGTGAGCTCTACTACACGATCGTCGATGAAGTCGACTCGATCCTCGTCGATGAGGCGCGGACCCCGCTCATCATCTCAGGATCGGCTCAAAAATCGACCGAGTTGTACACGCGTGCCGACGCGTTCGTCCGGACGCTCAAGCTCGAAGACGACTACACGGTCGACGTGAAGACAAAATCGGTGTTGCTCACGGACAGAGGGGTCGACCTCGCCGAGAAGTTCTTCGGCATCGACAACTTGTTCGCGATCGAGCACGTCTCGGTCAACCACCACGTCGGGCTCGCGTTGCGTGCGAACGCCGTTATGCATCATGACGTCGACTATATGATCCGCGACGGCCAAGTCATGATCATCGACCAGTTCACAGGTCGGGTCATGGACGGACGCCGCTACTCGGAAGGTCTGCACCAGGCGATCGAAGCGAAAGAAGGCGTCGAGATTCAACGGGAATCGATGACGCTCGCGACGATCACGTACCAAAACTACTTCCGGATGTATGAGAAGCTGGCCGGGATGACCGGTACGGCGAAGACGGAGGAAGAAGAGTTCCGTAACATCTACAACATGCAAGTCGTCACAATCCCGACGAACAAGCCGATCGTCCGTGAAGACGGTTCCGACCTCATCTTCAAGTCGATGGAAGGCAAGTTCAAAGCCGTCGTCGAAGAGATCGCTTCGGCGCACGCGACCGGACAACCGGTCCTCGTCGGTACGGTCGCCGTCGAGACGTCTGAGTATTTGAGCAAGCTGCTCACGAAGAAGAAGATCAAGCACGAAGTCTTGAACGCGAAAAACCACGCCCGTGAAGCCGAAATCGTCGAGAACGCCGGACAAAAAGGTTCGGTCACGATCGCGACGAACATGGCTGGACGCGGAACCGACATCAAGCTCGGCGAAGGCGTCATCGGGCTCGGCGGTCTTTACATCGTCGGTACCGAGCGCCACGAGTCGCGCCGGATCGACAACCAGCTCCGCGGTCGGGCCGGTCGTCAAGGCGACCCGGGTAAATCGCAGTTCTACTTGTCACTCGAAGATGAGCTCATGCGCCGCTTCGGGACCGACAGCCTCCAGAGCATGATGGAGCGCCTCGGCATGGACGACACGCAACCGATTGAGAGCCGCATGGTCTCGAAAGCGGTCGAGTCTGCCCAAAAACGTGTCGAAGGTAACAACTATGATGCCCGTAAACAGCTGCTCGGTTACGACAACGTCATGGCCGACCAACGTAAAGTCATGTATAAAGACCGGGCCAGCATCCTCGAGAACGAATCGGTCACCGAGATCGTCCGCTCGATGATCCGTGAGACGGTCGAGATGGGCGTCGCGCAATACACGCCGCTCGAACTCGTGCCAGAAGAATGGAACATCGACGAGCTGGCGCACTGGGCCAACCAGACGCTCGCCCTCGAGAATGCGGTCGCCGGGAAAGACTTCTACGGCAAAGAACGCGAGGAGATCACTGAGCTGTTGCTTGAGCGGACGAACGCCCAATATGAGGCGAAACGTCAACTCGCACCACCGGACCGGTTCAACGAGTTCGAGAAGATCATCGTGCTCCGTGCCGTCGATTCGCACTGGATGGCGCACATCGACCATATGGACCAGCTTCGTCAAGGTATCCACTTGCGTGCTTACGGACAGAACGACCCGCTCCGTGAGTATCAGGCGGAAGGCGTCAGCATGTTTGACGCGATGAACGCGGCCATCTCGGAAGAAGTGACCGGCTTCGTGCTCCGTGCCGAGGTCGGCGACAACCTCCGACGCGAGAAAGTCGTCGAGGAGGAAGTGGCGGTGTCTGGCAAGGACGACGCACCGGTGAAGAAAAAACCGGTCCGCCGTTCAGAAGACCAACGCCTCGGGCGCAACGACCCGTGCTGGTGTGGTTCAGGCAAGAAGTTTAAAAACTGTCACGGCAAACAACAAGCTTAATTTTTGAAGAGGCGAGCCTGCTCGCCTCTTTCCTACGGAAAGGTGAATCTCACTATGGAAATTTCAGATATTCGGAACGAACTCGAGGGCATGGCAAAACGCCTCGAAAATTACAGACAATCGCTCAACTTAACAGAGAAACAGGCGCGCATCGCCGAGCTCGAGAACGAGATGACGTACCCGGACTTCTGGGACAGCCAAGAGAAGGCACAAAAAGTCATCGACGAGTCGAACGTGCTCAAAGCGATGGTCGACAAGTATCAAGAGCTCGCGGATGGTCACGAGGACGGCGAAGTCACGCTCGAACTCATCAAGGAAGAACCGGACGTCGAGATGCAAGGTGATCTCTCAGAGATGGTCATGGCGCTCAAGGCCGACTTCGACGCGTTCGAACTCGAGATCCTCTTGAACGGACCGTATGACGCGAACAACGCCATCCTCGAGCTGCACCCGGGTGCAGGTGGTACCGAGTCGCAAGACTGGGCCTCGATGCTTCTCCGCATGTATCAGCGCTTCGCGGACAAGCAAGGTTGGAAAGTCGAGACGGTCGACTACCTCGCGGGCGAGGAGGCCGGCGTCAAGTCGGTCACGCTCCGCATCGTCGGGCATAACGCCTACGGCTACTTGAAAGCAGAGAAAGGGATCCACCGCTTGGTCCGGATCTCGCCGTTCGACTCATCAGGTCGCCGTCATACGTCGTTCGTCTCGTGCGACGTCATGCCGGAATTCGATGACGATATCGAGATCGACGTCAGAACCGAAGACCTCCGCATCGACACGTACCGCGCGTCGGGCGCCGGCGGTCAGCACATCAACACGACCGACTCGGCCGTCCGGATCACGCACGTGCCGACGGGTGTCGTCGTCTCATGTCAGGCCGAGCGTTCGCAGATCAAGAACCGTGAAGCGGCGATGAAGATGCTTAAGGCGAAACTGTACCAGCGCGAACTCGATGAGCAGCAACGTAAGCTCGACGAGATCCGCGGTGAGAAGACAGACATCGGCTGGGGTAGCCAGATCCGTTCATACGTCTTCCATCCGTATGCGATGGTCAAAGACCACCGCACGAGTTATGAAGTCGGGAACACGAGCGGCGTCATGGATGGAGACATCATGGGCTTCATCGACGCTTACCTCCGTAAGACAAATATGTGATGCATGTGGCTCAAAGACGTCTGTCTTTGAGCCACGTTGTATGTAGAGGAGAATTTCTTTAATGAAGCAAATCGTCAAAGACTATATTTACTTATTGACCGGTTCCGTGTTCGTCGCCTCGGCATTCAGTCTGTTCCTGTTCCCGAACAACATCGCTTCGGGTGGCGTCAGTGGGATCTCGATCATCACGTATGAACTGTTCGGCATCTCGCCGGGGGCGTTCCAGCTCGTCTCGAACGTGTTGCTGCTCCTCGTTGGCTGGATGATCCTCGGACTCGGCTTCGGCGTCAAATCGCTCGTCGGCTCGATTTTCTTACCGGGTGTGATCTTGTTTTATGAAGCGATCGGTGCGGGCGCGGCGGTCGATGATACGCTGCTCGCGGCCGTGTTCGGCGGCGTCGGTGTCGGGATCGGCCTCGGGCTTATCTTCCGCGGCCGGGCCTCGACCGGAGGGATGGACTTACTCGCCCAGATCCTACATAAGTTCACCCACATCCCGCTCTATCTCTGTATCGCCATCCTCGACGGTACCGTCGTGGTCGTCGCGGCCGTCACGTTCTCGTTCACGACGGGACTGTACGCGCTGATCGCCTTGTACATCACGATCAAGATGATCGACTTCGTCCAGCTCGGCTTCACGCAGGACAAGATGGCGTATGTCATCTCGGACAAGCGTGACGTCATCACGCGCGCCGTCTTCGACGAGCTCGACCGGGGCGCGACCGAGATCCAGGCGATCGGCGCCTATTCGCGTCTCGACCGGCCGATGTTGCTCGTCGTCGTCCGTCAGAACGAGGTGAGCCGGTTGAGAGACTTGATCCGCCGCATCGACCCCGACGCGTTCCTCATCTTCAGCGAGGCGCACGAGGTGATGGGCCAAGGTTTCACCTCGGATAAACGGTATAGCAACGTCCCGTGAGATGTGGAATCTTTGTGTACTTTTCGTGAGATTAGGTTAAAGGGCTTGTCAAAACGGTTATAATGGATAATGTAGGCAATTTCTACAACTTAGGAGGGGAACCCTATATGAAGAAGTGGATGATGGCCATCGGCCTCGGCGCCATGCTCACGCTCGGTGCGTGTGGCGGCGATGAAGAAGAAACGACAAGCAATGGGGATACGGGCTCGACGACGGCTTCGGTCGACGCGGAAGCGGTATACGCACAGAACTGTGCAGCCTGCCACGGTGCGAACTTGGAAGGCATGAGCGGTCCGGCATTGACGGACGTCGGCGCACGCCTCTCGGCTGAAGACATCGAGAACATTATTCGAAACGGACAAGGCGCGATGCCTGCGAACGTGATTGAGAAAGACGAAGAGATCACAGCGGTCGCAGCTTGGCTCGCTGAGAAGAAGTGATCATCAGGACCACGGGATAACCGTGGTTTTTTTGCATTCCGCATTTTGGATTGATCGAATTTTGGTAAGGAACGATAAAGACATTGAAACGGAGTGGATATGATTTGAAGACAAAACTGATTGATTGGCCGACGTTCATCGGTGCGTTCGTCCTGTTGCTGACGGTGACGTTGCCGCTCGTCTTTTTCCCGGAGACGGGGAAGGCATGGGTCGGCGCCGCCAACACGTTCATGACGACGAACTTTGGCATGTTGTATTTAGCGATGGGGCTTGGCGCGTTCGGATTTTTGATCTTCGTCGCTTTCAGTGAAAATGGGCACGTCAAGTTAGGCGCTGAAGATGAGGAACCCGAGTTCAGCACGTTCTCTTGGGCGGCGATGTTGTTCGCCGCCGGGATCGGCTCGAGTATTTTGTATTGGTCGGTCATCGAATGGGTGTACTACTATCAAGGACCGCCGTTCGGTATCACACCGGAGTCGACCGAGGCGATCCAATGGGCGACCGCCTACGGCATGTTCCACTGGGGGCCGATCGCTTGGGCGATCTATACGCTGCCGGCGTTGCCGATCGCTTACTTCTATTATGTGCGCCGCAAATCGGTGTTGAAAGTGAGCGAAGCGGTCCGGCCCGTCATCGGAAAATGGGCGGACGGACCGGTCGGTAAAGTCATCGACATCTTGTTCATCTTCGGTCTCCTCGGCGGGGCCGGCACGACGCTCGCCCTCGGGACACCGATGATCGCCGAAGGGGTGAACGAGATCACCGGCATCCCGGTCACGCTCGGCATGCAGGCGGTCATCATGCTCATCTGTACCGTCATCTTCGCCATCAGCTCGTACGTCGGCTTGAAGCGGGGCATCAAAGTGCTGAGTGACTTGAACATTTGGCTCGCCATCATTGTCTTGACGTTCGTCTTCGTCTTCGGTCCGACCCGGTTCATCTTGGAGACGACGTTCAACGGGGTCGGCACGATGCTCGACAACTTCTTCTTGATGGCGACGTGGATGGAGCCGTTCGGCAACCTCGGCGGCTTTGAAGAGACAGGTTTCCCGGAATCGTGGACGGTGTTCTACTGGGCGTGGTGGCTCGTCTATGCACCGTTCGTCGGCCTGTTCGTCGCCCGGATCTCGCGGGGACGGACGATCCGCGGGATGATCATCGGGACGATGGTGTACGGGACGTTCGGCTGTATCCTGTTCTTCGGGATACTCGGCAATTATGGGCTGTATCTCCACTTGACCGGTGCGTTCGACGTCATCTCGTATATGGACATGTACGGACCGCCGGCGACGATCATCGCCGTCATCGGCCAGTTGCCGTTCGGTAAAGTCGTCGTCGCCGTGTTCACCGTCCTAGCGATCATCTTCCTCGCGACGACGTTCGACTCGTCATCCTATATCTTGGCATCGGTCACGCAAAAGCATGTCGAAGAAGAGCCAGTCGTCTGGAACCGTCTGTTTTGGGCGTTCGCTCTCTGTATCATGCCGCTGACGCTCATGTTCCTCGGCGGACTTGACACGTTGCAGACGGCGAGCATCGTCGGCGGATTCCCACTCATCTTCATCATGATTCTTCTCGCCTGGTCGTTCATGCGCGTCTCGAGCAAAGACATCCGGGCGTCGGAAGAGTATGAGTCACCGACGATTCACATCAAGTACCGGAAACGGAAACGTTCGCCGTTCGACGCGTTGAAAGAACGTCCAACCGATAAACGGAACGATTGAATATAGGCACTCGCCCCGGCGAGTGCCTGTTTGCATGTGCGCTTCATCAAATGTGACTGCGATGTGAAACGGACGTTCAGTTCAACAATTTCACACCGAACTCAATCGAACTGAAACAATCCTGTAATGGTTATTTAAAATTCTGGTTGTTATAATTGTAGGCGCTCCTACTACTGAACCGGATAAATCATGGCCCGTTCCGAAACTTGGACGGTGCCTTGACAGAATCACTAGTTATCGTGTAGAACTGAGGCTAGGCGAAAATATTCACTTACTAAACAATCACACACTCGTCATAGATGCATGAAAAATTTATAAAAAGGGTAGGGAATACGTTATGATCTCGATGCAAAAAGTTAGTAAAGTATATCCAAACGGTGTCGTCGCAGTTGACGACCTCGATTTGAAGATCGAAGACGGCGAATTTTTATACGTCGTCGGACCATCCGGCGCCGGTAAATCGACGTTTATGAAGATGATTTATCGGGAGGAGAAGCCGTCGAACGGTCAACTGTTGATCGACGGGATCGACGTCGGGAAATTAAAAAACCGTCACGTCCCGAAATTGCGCCGCCAGCTCGGCGTCATCTTCCAAGATTATAAGCTGCTCCCTTCATTAACAGTGTATGAGAACGTCGCGTTCGCACTTGAAGTCGTTCAGGCCGACACGAATACGATGCGTAAGCAAGTCATGGACGTCTTGAACCTCGTCGGACTTAAACATAAGGCACGTAACTATCCGGACGAACTCTCAGGTGGTGAACAGCAACGTGTCTCGATCGCCCGCGCTATCGTCAACAAGCCGAAGCTCATCATCGCCGACGAGCCGACCGGTAACCTAGACCCGGATACGGCATGGGGCATCATGGAAGTATTCCAAGAGATCCATCGCCGTGGGGCGACGATCGTCATGGCGACACATAACCGTGACATCGTCGATAAGATCCGTCATCGCGTCATCGCGATCGAGAACGGCAAAGTCGTCCGCGATGAAGAGAAAGGAGCATATGGCTATGATATTTAAAAGTGGGCTACGCCATTTACGCGAAGGGTTCAAAGGGACGCTTCGCAACGGTTGGATGTCGTTTGCGGCCATCAGTGCCGTCACAATCACCTTGTTACTCGTCGGCATCTTCGCTCTCGTCATGTTCAACGTCAACGAGATCTCAGAGAACGTCGAGAACGACGTCGAGATCCAAGTGTTCGTCACACGGACGGCGGAGGAAGCGAACGTCGAGAAGCTAGGCGAGAACTTAGAACAGATCCCGGGCGTCGCCTCGGTGACGTTCAGCTCGAAAGAGGATGAACTCGAAAGCTTCCGCAATCAGCTCGGGGAAGACGCTAACGCATACGGAACGGTCGAGAAAGACAACCCGCTCCATGACCGCTATATCGTCAAAGCGGCAGACCCGCTCAACACGCAGACGGTCGCGGATGCAGTCCAGTCACTTGAAAACGTCGATAAGGTCACGTACGGTCAGGACTATATCGATAAGATGTTCGCCTTCTTCAACGGGATCCGCATCGGTGGACTCGTGTTGATCGTCGGACTAACGCTCATGGCGATGTTCCTCATCTCGAACACGATCAAGATGACGATCTTCTCACGCCGTCGCGAAATCGAGATCATGCGTCTCGTCGGAGCGAAAAACAGCTTTATCCGCTGGCCGTTCTTCATCGAGGGGCTTCTGCTCGGTGTGCTCGGCGCGCTCATTCCGATCGCGGTCATTTATTTCGGGTATGACGTCGCATATGGTGCTTTACAACCATCGCTAGATCAACTGAATAGTGATATATTTAAATTGATCGATCCATCGGTACTCACGACGCAAGTCTCGCTCGTCTTGCTTGCGCTCGGTGCGTTCATCGGGATCTGGGGATCGACGACATCGCTCGGTCGATTCTTGAAAGTATAATTTAAATACGAGGGGGAATTGGCGGATGAAACGTTCGCTTGCGCTTGGATTAAGTTTGACGCTACTCGCCGCGCCGGTCATGGCGACGGAGAAAGAGACGTTGAAAGAACGACAAGATCGTCTATCCAATCAATTGGAGCAGTCCAAGAAAGCGCAAGTCGAGACGGACGCCGAGCTCGAAGTCACCGAGGCACAGCGCGACGCGGTCTCAACCGAGATTCGCGCCGTCAATGAACGTCTCGAGGGCTTAAGTGAACAGATCGCCGTCCAGCAAGTCGAAGCGGACGCGGCACGCTCAGAGCTCGAGGCGACCCGCCAACAACTCGCTGCCCAAGGGCAGTATCTTGAAGGCCAGAAGGCGCTCCTTAGTGAGCGTCTTCGTGTGCTTCAAATACACGAGGACCGGTCTTATCTCCAAGTCGTATTCGAATCCCGTTCGTTCGGGGACTTCGTGACGCGGCTCATGACCGCACAGACGATCGCGGAGCAAGACCGGGACCTCATACATAGTTATATGCATGAAGTCGAGCGCCTCGAGACGCTCGAGACGACGCAACGGACACAGTTGTCGTTCGTCAAACAAAAAGAGCGCGAACTCGTCGTCACGAAACAAGCGCTCGACCAAGCGGCCACAGAGAAGCATGCGCTCCTCTCAGAACTGAACGAGCAGGTCGAACTGCTCGAGCTCGAACGGATGACCCGTGACGAAGAACAGGCGCTCATGAACGAACAGCGTCGCATCATCGCCAGTCAGCTCGACGCGATCGCGACGGCTGAACGGGAACGGGCCGAAGCAGCAGCACGAGCTGAAGCCACCGAACGAGCCGAAGCGAATCAAGAAACCCTTACACCACAGGCACCGCCAGCAGCGGAACCGGAAGCCGTCACGGCTCCGGTCAGTATGTTCTTGCGCCCGGTGTCGGGTTACGTGTCGAGCCGGTTCGGACCGCGTGAAAACCCGCTCACCGGGGCGCCGGAATCGCACCGTGGCATCGATATCGTCAACGCGACCGGCACACCGATTGTCTCGGCCGCCCCAGGCATCGTCATCAAGGCGGCTGAAGCGACCGGTTACGGCAACGTCGTCTTCGTCTCGCACGTCGTGAGCGAGCAAGTCTGGACGACCGTCTACGGTCATTTAGATTCGATCACGGTAACGGCCGGGCAGTCGATCGGGGCGGGCCAGACGGTCGGTACGCTCGGCAACACGGGCTGGTCGACGGGACCTCATCTCCACTTCGAGCTCCACCGTGGGGAATGGGCACCCGGGCAACCAAATGCGGTCGACCCGGGCCCTTATATCGGCTACTGACAGACGGACGCGTCCCAAATATGTGGAACGCGTCCGTTTTTCTGAAGTTTTTGCTATACTGGATGAAAGACCGACAAAAAGAAATGAGGGACTTACCCGTGAAAAATACAACCGCAGGACTACTCGCCGGCGCGACGTTCGTGGCAGGGGCCGGTGCAGGCCTGGCGACGATGGCGTTCACCGATACGAGGTTACCGATCCAACCGAAAGCAGAGGGTTGGGACAAAGTCGAACAAGTCCGCAGCTTGATCGAGACGCACTCGCTAAAGGACATCTCGGAAGAAGATTTGTTGACCGGTGCCCTTGACGGCATGACGGCAGCGCTCGATGATCCGTACTCTGACTTCCTCGACGCGGAAGAAACGTCACAGTTCACCGACTCGATCGAGTCGAGCTTTGAAGGAATCGGCGCGACTTTGGAGAAGAAAGGAGAAGACATCTTGATCGTCGCTCCGATCAAAGGTGCACCAGCTGAAGCGGCAGGCCTTCGTCCAGGGGATATCATCACCGCGGTCGACGGCGAATCGATTGAAGGGATGGCCGTCGAAGAGGCGGTCCAGCTCATCCGTGGTGAAAAAGGAACCGTTGTCACGCTGACGATCCGTCGCGGCGGGCAAGAGGCCGACTATGAGATCACGCGGGATACGATCCCAATCGAGACGGTCTATTCGGAAGTGAAAGAGCAGGATGGCAAAAAGATCGGCTATCTCGAAGTGACCCAGTTCTCAGAGCCGACGGCCGATGAGTTTTTAGAGCAGCTCGAGACGCTCGAGAGCCAAAATATCGATAGCTTGATCATCGACGTCCGTGGCAACCCGGGTGGTCTCTTGCCGGCCGTTATCGCGATGACCGAAGGGTTCGTACCGACGGATAAGCCGGTCGTTCAAATCGAAAACGCCGACGGGGAACGTGAGGCCCAAAACGGACGCGCCCGTGAGGCGAAGCCGTATAAGCTGTTCGTCTTGACGAATGAAGGCTCGGCCTCGGCTTCCGAGATTTTAGCCGGTGCGCTCAAGGAAGGCGCCGGTGCGACGATTGTCGGCAACACGACGTTCGGGAAAGGCGTCGTCCAGACGGCGTTCGACTTGGAAGACGGCAGCAACTTGAAGCTGACGACGAGCAAATGGCTCACACCGGACGGCAATTGGATCAACGAGACGGGTATCGAGCCTGACGTTGAGGTCGATCAACCGGATTACTTTGGGGTCAACCGTATCCTCGCGGAAGAGGATTCGCTCAAAGTCGGGGACTACGGCGAGGCGGTGTCGAACCTGCATACGGTGTTGACAGGGATCGGTTATGAGCCGGGCGGTCAGGCAGGTTACTTCGGTGACACGATGGCACAGGCGGTCTCGGACTTCCAAGCCGACAACAACTTGACGGAGGACGGGGTCGTCAATGAAGCGACGGCGTCCGCGCTCGAGTCACGGTTGCTTGAAGTCATCCAAGACGAGGCGAACGATGCTCAGTTGAACCGGGCACTTGAAGAAGCCGCAAAATAAGGATTAGGGAAAGGATTGGACAAGTGTGGACGTTCTACGAATGAGTTTTACCGCTTTGTTGACCTTGTTAGGTAGTCCGCTGCTCTGGGCGACGTTCGTCGCCCTCGCTTACATATCCATGACGCGCATTAAACGGGAGCGAAGCATGTTCCGGTCGCGCCGGCGCTCGCCGAAGTCAGATTGGCGCCACTTTGTGTGGCCGAGTCTGTTGCTCGCGGTCCTCGGAACTGTCGCGACCGTCTTGCTCGAGACGACGGTCAACTTCGAGTGGGTCGTCACGTTCACCGTCCTCTACGCCCTGATCGTCTTGACGATGCATCCGCGCTTCATGAGTCCGGCGTTTCCGTTCCTGATCATGCTCGTGGTCATCGGTCTGCGCGACGTTGTCCCGTTAGCCGGGCTCACGAATTGGGTCGACCGGCTCGCTGGCGTCGAGTGGCCGGTGTATGCGCTCGTGTTCGGCATCGTCACGCTCGCCGAAGCGATCCTCCTTCGTTGGAATGGGATCAAAGAGACGTCACCGACGCTCATCTTGTCGAAGCGCGGCCAGTTCATCGGCGGACACGTCGTCAAGCGGATTTGGTTCTTTCCGCTCGTCGTCTTTTTACCGCCGTCGTTCGGGCTCGACTTCTCGGTGCCGGTCATTTTGCCGATCCCGATCGGGGTCAGCCTGCTATCGACCGGGGCACTGCCGGGAACGCTGCTCGGCCGGTTGAGCCTGTATCGCGGTTTGCTCGCAGTGGTCGCGCTCGGCTTGTTCGCCGGGTCGTACGCGTTCGACGTCCCGTACGTCGCTTATGTGTTGATCGGTCTGTTCGTCTTGTATGAACTCGCCTTGCAGCTCATCAAACGGGAGAACCGCGGCACGACACCGGTCTTCTTGAACGGGAACCGCGGGGCGGTCATTATCGATACGCTTCCGGGTTCGCCGGGGGAGACGATGCAACTCGTCCCAGGTGAGTCAATCTACAAAGTGAACGGTACGGTCATCACCGGAGGGAGCAGCTTTTATGAGGCGCTGCAACTCCATAAGCCGTACATCAAGCTCGAAGTGCTCAACTTGAACGGGGATATCCGCTTCGTGCAACGGGCGATGTATGAGGCCGACCCGCACGAGCTCGGCATCTTGTTCGTCGGGGAACCGATGAGCCCGCGCTTGCGCTTACGAAAATTATAAAAAGGAGCATCCGTCGCGGATGCTCCTCAGCTTGTTGACTAACATCAATAGAATCGCTCGTCCTTCCGGCGCCCACGCTTTCCGCAGGCAATCCCGGAGCCGCATCGCGACTTATGTCGCTGCTGGGTCTCCGTTGGATTGCTTTCCTGCAGGAGTCGGGGCGCCGTCGGACGAGCAACGCAAACGGTCGCCATCTGGCGGCCGTTTGTCTTTTTCTGAGGCCTCGATGGCCGAAGAAAAAGCCTCGGACATGTTCTTCGAACCGGTAAAAACGGGAAAAGGCAGATAAACGCCGAACCCGTCCGCTGACTAGGGAGGAACCCCATATGTACCGTGCCCACCCGGAGAAGAGACATGAACCGATTCAGACGAAGACCACCCTGGACCAAATGGTCCCGCAAGACCACCTCGTCCGAAAGATCGACCGCCACATCGATTTCTCGATCGTGCACCGCCTTTGCGCGCCGCTGTACTCGAACACCGGACAGCCCGGCATCGACCCCGAGATTATCATCAAGATCATCCTCCTCGGCCCGCTGTTCAACATCCGTTCCGTCCGCCAGACGGTTAAAGAGGTCCAGACGAACCTCGCCTACCGCTGGTTCCTCGGGCTCGGGATTGATGAGAAGGTACCCGACCATTCGACGATCAGCCAGGCCTATCGGCGCCGCTTCAAAGGGAAGGACGTCTTCCAACAGATCTTCGAGGACATCTTGGGTCAGGCCGAAGCCCACGGCTTCGTGTCGGGGCGAATCCTGATCACCGACTCGACCCACATCCGTGCCAACGCGAACAAGAAGAAGTTCGACAAGGTCGAGGTCGAGCGCGTTGTGAACGCGATTGAGGGCGAGCTCCTAGACCGGGTGAACGAAGAACGGTCGGACCGTGGAAAAAAGCGCTGAAGCCCGCCTCACCGAAAAGGGAGAGCCGGTTCATCAAGGTGAGCCGGACCGACCCGGATGCGGGCTATATGTATCGTGACCAGAAGCCGGAAGGCTTTTTCTGGCTGGCGCACCGGACGGTCGACGCCAAACACAACTTCATCGTCGATGTGCACGTCACGCCCGGGAAGTGTCAGACAGCACCGTCTACCTCGCCCGTCTCGAGCATATCCTCGGCCGATTCGGCTATCCGCTAGAGGCAGTCGCCCTCGATGCGGGGTACTTCACGACAGAGATTGCGAAGGCGCTCATCGAGCGCGGCGTCTTCGGCGTCATCGCCTGGCGCCGCTTACGGCGGGAAGAAGGGGATGTTTCGGAGGACGAGCTTCAAAATATGTATCAGAAGAAGACGTCTATGTCTGCCCGGCGAAACAGCGTCTCACCTATCGAACGACAGACCGACACGGGTATCACCACTACGCCTCCGACCCCGCCGTCTGTAAGAACTGCCCGCTTCTCGAGAAGTGTACGTCCAATCGTGCCCACCGGCGCGTCATCACCCGTCATCTTGATGAAACCTATCGCGAATTGGTGAACCGGAACCGTCTGTCCGAATCCGGACGATACCTCTATCGTCTCCGGCCGCAGACCGTGGAGCGCTCGTTCGCCGACGCGAAAGAGCTTCACGGGCTCCGCTTCACGTTCTACCGGGGGACCGAGAAGGTCCAGTGCGCCAACCTGGTGGCAGCCACCGCACAAAACATGAAGAAATTGGCCAACCTGTTGGCCGAAAAAGACCGTCTACATAGCATTTCTTCAATTTTATGCCGGGCAGAGCGCCTCGAGCTCGATGAACACAAAAAGAGACGAACCAAATCGCGATGGGCGATTTGGTTCGTCAACAGCCTGAGGAGCATCCGTCGCGGATGCTCCTTTTCGTATGCTTACACTTCAAGTTTTGAGGGTTTGAAGCCCATCGTCGCTTCGACGGCGTGTTGCCAGCCTTTGTAGAGCGCTTCACGATGCGTTTCGTCCATGTTCGGTTCGAACTGACGGTCGAGTTTCCATTGCTGCTTGATCTCGTTCTGGTCTTTCCAGAACCCGACGGCGAGTCCGGCGAGATAGGCGGCGCCGAGCGCCGTCGTTTCACTCACTTCCGGACGTTCGACCGGTACGTTCAAGATGTCCGCTTGGAACTGCATGAGGAAGTCGTTGTTGACCGCACCACCGTCGACGCGGAGCGTCTTCAATGCGATGCCGGAATCTTGCTCCATCGCCGTCAAGACGTCGCGTGTCTGATAGGCGAGTGACTCGAGCGTCGCCCGGACGAAGTGTTCTTTTTCCGTACCGCGGGTGATCCCGAAGATGGCGCCGCGGACGTCCGAGTCCCAATACGGGGCACCGAGTCCGACGAAGGCCGGGACGACGTAGACCCCGTCGGTCGTGTCGACACGGTTCGCATACTGTTCCGTATCTTTCGCCGACTTGAGCATACGCAGTCCGTCACGGAGCCACTGGATGGCTGATCCGGCGACAAAGATCGATCCTTCGAGCGCGTACTCGACTTTGCCGTTGTAGCCCCAGGCGATCGTCGTGAGCAATCCGTGGTCCGATTTGACGGCTTCTTCTCCCGTGTTCATGAGCATGAAACAACCCGTTCCGTATGTGTTCTTCCCTTCACCTGACTCGAAGCAAGCTTGGCCGAACAAGGCGGCCTGTTGGTCACCTGCCGCGCCGGCGATCGGGACTTCGAACCCGAAGAAGTGGTACGGGATCGTGTTGGCGTATACTTCACTCGACGCCTTGACTTCAGGCAACATCGACTTCGGTACGGTGAGGATGTCGAGCAACTCGTCGTCCCACTTCTGCTCATAAATGTTGTACATGAGCGTCCGGGACGCGTTCGAGTAGTCGGTGACGTGTGCGTGACCGCCCGAGAGTTTCCAGATGAGCCACGTGTCGATTGTTCCGAACAAGAGGTCTCCCGCTTCTGCTTTCTCACGGGCGCCTTCGACGTTGTCGAGGATCCATTTCACTTTCGTTCCCGAGAAGTAAGCGTCGATCAATAATCCGGTCTTGTCGCGGAACAGTTCAGCGTGACCGGCCGCATTCAACTCGTCACAAATACCGGCAGTCTGACGCGATTGCCAGACGATGGCGTTGTAGACAGGTCTGCCGGTCGACTTCTCCCAGACGACCGCTGTCTCCCGTTGGTTCGTGATGCCGATGGCCGCGATCTCTTTCGGGTCGATGTCGGCCGAACCGAACGCCTCGGCCATGACGGCGAGGACGGAACCCCAGATCTCGTTGGCGTTATGCTCGACCCAGCCTGGTTTCGGGAAGTACTGCTTGAACTCGCGCTGAGCGGTTGTGACGATCTTACCGTCGTGGTCGAAGATGATGACCCGTGAACTGGTCGTACCTTGGTCGATTGCTAAAATATACCGTTTTTCTTTGTCCATATGAATGTGCCTCCTTAGAAGTTAGGGTGATTATGGGACGAGGATACCATAGAGCAACGCGGCGATGACAGCGCCGATGATCGGTCCGGCGACCGGAATCCATGAATAGCCCCAGTCGGACGTCCCTTTGCCTTTGATTGGGAGTATCGCATGCGCGATCCGCGGTCCAAGGTCACGGGCCGGGTTGATCGCATAACCGGTCGTTCCACCGAGCGAGAGACCGATCGAGACGATCAAGAATGCGACGATGAGCGGATTCAACCCGTCGGCGAACGTGTTGGCGCCGAACGATAGTAATGCGAAGACGAGGACGAACGTCCCGATGATCTCCGAAATCAAGTTGAACGGAGTGTTCCGAATACCAGGAGCGGTCGAGAACGTAGCGAGCTTTGCACCCGGATCGTCGGTCGCGTCATAGTGCGGTTTGTAGTGCACATAGACGAGACAAGCCCCGATGAATGCCCCGATGAATTGGGCAAGGATGTACAGTGGCACATCGGCCCATGGGAATGAACCTGCTGTCGCGAGTCCGATCGTGACGGCAGGGTTGATGTGCGCGCCTCCGTAAATACCTGCGGCGTACACCCCGACCATAACGGCGAGACCCCAACCGAACGTGATGACGATCCAGCCGCCGTTCTCGGCTTTCGAGTGGCGGAGGACGACGCCGGCGACGACACCGTTACCGAGCAAGATGAGTAGCATTGTACCGATAATTTCGCTGACAAATGCTGACATGTGATACTCCCTTCCTTCCATATTGGATTTGGCTTACCACTTTTCTATATCCCCCGTTTGAAAGCGCTTTAAAACCAAGATATTGAAAAAAACCACTTTTTAATGAGGAAAGTGGTTCGGACTGGTAAAATGTTTGGAAAAATCAAGGGTGATCCCGACGAGAAAGATGAAGAGAACCCCTAAGCTCACGAAAGACAACGGTGTCCACCATGCCGCCCAGAGGTCGAGTACGATCGAGGCGATGACAGTCAAGTAGAGCCAAGCGAGCCGTCTTGAAATCTCATGGTCCCGATAACGATTCGTGAGCGATGCACCGAGCGGGGCACCGACAAAAGCGCCCGTCACCAAGGCGAGCGGCGCGACATAATCGAGCGACAACGAAGGCAAGTAACCGATGAGTCCGCCGAGCGAGATGAACAGAACGGCGGCAAGGCTCGTCCCGACGGCGCGGTGCGTCGAAAAACCGAGCCAACTCACGAGCAACGGGACGATGATGAAACCGCCGCCGATGCCGAGGAGTGCCGACAAGAGTCCGGCGATCGCACCGATGAAGAAACTTGCGGCGAATCCAGATTTTTTGCGTTTCGGTGGCTTTGATGTTTTCTTTAGAAGCGTAACGGCAAAATAAGAGAGGATAAGCAAATAGAAAACATTCAGCAACCAGTCATACATCCCGGAGATTGACAGCACGACCCGGCTCGACAGCTGCGCGGTGACGGCACCGGCCAGACCGACCGTGAGACCGTTCGACCATGACACGTTGCCGAGCGACGAGTGCTTCTTCGCTCCGGACAGGCTCGTGCCGACGACGAACAAAAGTGACGTCGCGACCGCCTCTGCCGCCGAGTATCCGTTGAACAAGAGCACCGGGACGATGATGACACCGCCCCCGATGCCGAAGAAACCGGACAAGGCGCCGACGACCGCGCCGAGCGGGATGAAGAGAAGTGACCACATGACGACCCACCCATTTCTGTTTAGATTCCTCCTCACTATAGCGAATCGGGGAGCGGTTTGGGAAGCGTCTCAGAAGCGAATATTTGTTCGTGTATGTGCTATAATCAAGTCAATATGCAAGGGATAGAAAGCGAGGAATATATATGGACAAGATCAAGCTTCCGTTCGAATTACATTCGGAATATAGTCCGGCCGGCGACCAGCCGGAGGCGATCCGCCAGCTCATCGAAGGCGTCAACCGCGGCGACCGTTATCAGACGCTGCTCGGTGCGACCGGCACCGGGAAGACGTTCACCGTATCGAACGTCATCCAGGAAGTGAAGAAACCGACGCTCGTCTTAGCCCACAACAAGACGCTCGCCGGCCAGCTCTATTCCGAGTTCAAAGAGTTTTTCCCGAACAACGCCGTCGAATATTTCGTCAGCTACTATGACTACTATCAACCGGAGGCGTACGTGCCGTCGACCGACACGTTCATCGAGAAAGACGCCTCGATCAACGACGAGATCGACAAGCTCCGCCACTCGGCGACGTCGTCCTTGTTCGAGCGGGACGACGTCATCATCGTCGCATCCGTATCGTGTATATACGGTCTCGGTAACCCGGAAGAATACAATAGTCTCGTCTTGAGTCTCCGCGTCGGGAAAGAGATGGGGCGCGACCAGATGCTCCGCAAACTGATCGACATCCAATATGAACGGAACGACATCGATTTCCAGCGCGGGCGCTTCCGTGTCCGCGGCGACGTCGTCGAGATCTTCCCGGCGTCACGCGACGAACAGTGCTTGCGCGTCGAGTTCTTCGGTGACGAGATCGACCGCATCCGCGAGATGAACCCGCTCACCGGCGAGATCATCGCCGACCGTGAACACGTCTCCATCTTCCCGGCATCCCACTTCGTCACCCGTGACGAGAAGCTGCAGAAAGCGATTGTCAACATCGAGGCCGAGCTCGAGCAACAGCTCGAGAAGTTCCGTGAAGAAGGCAAACTGCTCGAAGCACAGCGTCTCGAGCAGCGGACGAACTACGACCTCGAGATGATGCGCGAGATGGGCTACTGTTCAGGCATCGAGAACTATTCACGCCATCTGAACTTGACGGAAGAGGGGGCGACGCCGTACACGCTCATCGACTACTTCCCGAAAGACTTCTTGCTCATCGCCGACGAGTCACACGTGACATTGCCGCAAGTCCGCGGGATGTTCAACGGCGACCAGGCGCGCAAACAAATGCTCGTCGACCACGGTTTCCGTCTACCATCGGCCAAGGACAACCGTCCGCTCAAGTTCGAGGAGTTCGAGAAGAAGTTGAGTCAGGCGATTTTCATCTCGGCGACACCGGGCCCGTATGAGCTCGAGCATACGCCAAACATGATCGAGCAGATCATCCGGCCGACGGGTCTACTCGACCCGACGATCGAGATCCACCCGATCAAAGGACAGATCGACTACTTGATGGACCAGATCCGCGAGCGCATCAAACAGGACGAACGCGTCCTCGTGACGACGCTCACGAAGAAGATGGCCGAAGACTTGTCGGACTATCTCCGTGAAGCGGGCATCAAGGTCAACTATATGCACTCCGAGATCAAGACGCTCGAACGGATCGAGATTATCCGTGACCTGCGGCTCGGCAAATACGACGTCCTCGTCGGGATCAACTTGCTGCGGGAAGGGCTCGATATCCCGGAAGTGAGTCTCGTCACGATCCTCGACGCCGACAAGGAAGGGTTCCTTCGTTCTGACCGGTCACTCATCCAGACGATCGGTCGGGCGGCCCGTAACTCGAACGGCCACGTCATCCTGTTCGCCGATAAGATGACCGATTCGATGACGCGGGCGATCGGGGAGACCGACCGCCGTCGCACGATCCAACAGGAATACAATGAAAAACACGGCGTCACGCCGCAGACGATCCGCAAAGAAGTGCGCGGCGTCATCCGCGCGACCGTCGCTGCCGAAGAAGAAGTGCTCGAGTCGCTCAGCTCGATGAATCAAGACGAGCGCGAGGCAGCGATCGTCAAACTAGAAGAAGAAATGAAACAAGCGGCCCGCGATCTTCAGTTCGAGCGGGCGGCCGAATTGCGTGACTTAATCTTGGAGTTGAAGGTAGGGAATTAAATGGCTGAAAAGAAAAATGCGATCGTCATCAAAGGGGCGCGCGTCAACAACTTGAAAAACATTGATATCGATATCCCCCGTGACCAGCTCGTCGTCTTGACGGGTCTGTCGGGATCAGGGAAGTCATCGCTTGCATTCGATACGATCTACGCCGAAGGGCAGCGCCGTTACGTCGAGAGCCTGTCGGCATACGCCCGTCAGTTCCTCGGACAGATGGACAAGCCGGACGTCGATACGATCGAAGGGTTGAGCCCGGCCATCTCGATCGACCAGAAGACGACGAGCCGGAACCCGCGCTCGACCGTCGGGACGGTGACGGAAATCTATGACTACTTACGTCTCTTGTTCGCCCGCATCGGGAAACCGGTCTGTCCACGCCACGGCATCGAGATCTCAAGCCAGACGATCTCACAGATGGTCGACCAAGTGATGGAGCTCCCTGAGAAGACGCGCCTGCAAATCTTGGCGCCAATCGTGTCGGGACGGAAAGGCACGCACGTCAAAGTGTTCGACTCGCTCAAAAAAGAAGGATTCGTTCGTGTCCGCGTCAACGGGGAGACGATCGAACTGACCGATGATATCGAGCTCGACAAGAACAAGAAACATTCGATCGAAGTCGTCGTCGACCGGCTCGTCGTCCGCACTGACGTCGAAGGCCGCCTCGCCGATTCACTCGAGACGGCACTCCGCCTTGCGGACGGCCGCGCCATCATCGACAAGATGGACGGGACCGAGCTGCTGTTTAGCGAGCACCACGCCTGCCCGATCTGTGGCTTCTCGATCGGTGAGCTCGAGCCGCGCATGTTCTCGTTCAACTCGCCGTTCGGCGCCTGCCCGACGTGTGACGGTCTCGGTACGAAACTCGACGTCGACCCGGAACTCGTCATCCCAGACCCGGCGAAGACGTTGAAAGAAGGCGCGGTCGTCGCATGGCAGCCGACGAGCTCGCAATATTATCCGCAACTGCTTGCCTCGATGTGTCAGCATTTCGACATTGATATGGACGTACCGTTCGAACGGCTGTCAAAACGTGACCAAGACCTCGTCTTGCACGGGACGGAAGAAGAATCGTTCTTGTTCCGCTACGAGAACGATTTCGGCCAAGTCCGGACGAACACGATCTTTTTTGAAGGGGTGCTCCGAAACATCGAGCGCCGCTATAAAGAGACGACGTCAGATTACATCCGGGAACAGATGGAGACGTATATGGCGACGCACGCCTGCCCGACGTGTGACGGCTATCGGTTGAAAGAAGAGACGCTCGCCGTCAAGATCACCGACCGCCACATCGGGGAAGTGACGACACTTTCGGTCGAGCATGCGCTCGCTTTGTTCGATTCGCTCATGGACGAACTGAGCGAAAAAGATATCGCCATCGCCCGGCTCATCTTGCAAGAAATCAAAGAACGGCTCAGCTTCCTGAACAACGTCGGTCTCGACTACTTGACGTTGTCGCGGGCGGCCGGGACGTTATCGGGCGGGGAAGCGCAGCGGATCCGTCTAGCCACGCAGATCGGGTCGCGGCTGACCGGCGTCTTGTACGTCTTGGACGAGCCGTCGATCGGGTTGCACCAGCGTGACAATGACCGCTTGATCGCGACGCTCAAACAGATGCGAGACATCGGCAATACGCTCATTGTCGTCGAGCATGACGAGGACACGATGATGGCAGCCGATTACTTGATCGACATCGGACCGGGCGCCGGAGAGCACGGCGGAGAAGTCATCGCTGCAGGCACACCGAAACAGATTATGAAGAACAGAAAGTCGCTCACCGGGCAATACTTGTCCGGGAAACGGTTCATCCCGTTGCCAGATGAGCGCAAAGTGCCAGACGATCGTTTCATCAGAATCGTCAAAGCAGCAGAGAACAACTTGAAAGAGGTCGACGTATCGATCCCGCTCGGTATGTTCATCGCCGTCACCGGCGTCTCCGGATCTGGGAAGTCGACGCTCATCAATGAGATCCTGTACAAGTCGCTAGCGCACCATATTAACCGCGCCAAAGCGAAGCCAGGGAAGCATAAGACAATCGAAGGGCTTGACCAGATCGATAAAGTCATCGATATCGACCAGTCGCCGATCGGACGGACGCCGCGATCGAACCCGGCGACGTATACAGGTGTGTTCGATGACATCCGTGACGTGTTCGCGTCGACGAACGAGGCGAAGATGCGAGGTTACAAGAAAGGCCGCTTCAGTTTCAACGTCAAAGGCGGACGCTGTGAGGCGTGCCGTGGGGACGGGATCATCAAGATCGAGATGCATTTCCTTCCAGACGTTTACGTCCCGTGTGAGATCTGTCACGGCAAACGCTACAACCGGGAGACGCTCGAAGTGAAGTATAAAGGGAAGACGATTGCCGACGTGCTCGACATGACGATCGAGGAAGGGCTCGACTTCTTTGACAAAATTCCGAAAATCAAGCGGAAGATCCAGACGATCTCTGACGTCGGTCTCGGCTACATGAAGCTCGGACAACCGGCGACCGAACTGTCGGGCGGGGAAGCGCAGCGCGTCAAACTCGCGTCTGAGCTCCATAAACGCTCGACCGGCAAGACGATCTACATCTTGGACGAGCCGACGACCGGTCTTCACGTCGACGATATCGCCCGGTTGTTAATCGTATTGCAGCGCCTCGTCGAGAACGGGGACACGGTGCTCGTCATCGAGCATAACTTAGACGTCATCAAATCGGCGGACTACTTGATCGACCTCGGACCTGAAGGCGGGGACGGCGGCGGCGCGATCGTCGCGACCGGGACGCCGGAAGAAGTCGCCGAAGTCACAGCGTCGTATACCGGCAAGTATTTGAAACCGGTGCTCGAACGCGATGCGGCCCGGGCCAAACCGAAAGCAGGAAAAAAGAAATAAGTATAGAAATGTGTAGAAACGGGAACATGATTGACGTGTAACCAAATTGAAGGGGGAAACGAACGTGAAACAAGAAATGCGTGAACTAATTCTCCAGCAAGTGAAAGATGGAGAGCTGACCGTCGATGAGGCGATCACTCAGCTCGAACGGCTCGAAAAGTTAGATCCGGAGCATGTCCAAGCGCTTGAAGAGCATCAACAGACGGAGAAGGTCGATGCCTACTCGGTCGAGTCGCTCACGACGAAACTGACGTCAGCGGTCGAAGGACTCGTGACGAAACTTCGCGACAGCGACTTCTCGTTCAGTTCGAATTTCGGTCCGGAAGTGACGTACTCGAAGTCGTTCCCGTTCACCGGGAAAGACATCTTGCTCGACTTGTTCAACGCCTCGGCGACGATCGTCTCGTCGGACCATGACGAGTGTGAACTGATCGTCACCGGTCGTCCGCTCCGACAGCAAGACGCGGATAAGGCGCTCGAACAGCTCCAGTCGGCGGTCAAACATTCGGTCATCGGTGACCGTCTCGTCGTCTCACTTCGTGACAAGCTCGTCCGGGCCCACGTCGAACTATACGTCCCGCATCATCATTTCGACCACATGAATGTCCAAACGTTGAACGGAGAAGTCCGTGCCGACGGGATCGACGTCGAGAGTCTCCGTGTCCAGACGGCGAACGGCCGCGTCGTGCTTCACGAGGTGCACGCTTCAGAAATCCTCGTCAACACGGGTAACGGTACGGTCGAGGTCGAAGCGACCGAGTCTGAGCTCGTCCATGTCCGGACCGGTAACGGTTCTGTCATCGTGAACGGGAAGTATGACAAGGCCTCGCTCAAGACCGGGAACGGTAACATCCGTGCCGAACTCGCGACGGCACGTCCGGCCAAGTTCGAACTCGCTTCGCTCGCCGGGAACGTCCGTCTCGTCTTGCCACACGGCGTTGAGATCGAAGGCGAGCTCGAGACGAACTTCGGTGGGCTCCACTGTAACTTGGACGACCTCGAGATCGTCCGCGACCGTAAAGACGTCGCCCAGCGTCGTCTTGAATTCCTGTCAGGCCGTGGCCAGACGCCGCGCATCGAAGTCGAGGCCGGTACACGTACTGGTACGATCGACCTCGAGCACGGTTCACTCCACACGCCGTCGACGTTCCTCGAAGAAGATAAGCACGAACCGACGGAACCAATCGATCCGGTCGACCCGGTCAATCCGGCCGACTTGAACAACCCGTTCCATCAGCAATAACGAACAACTCCGAAGGCGAGCGCCTTCGGGGTTGTTTTTGTACAGCGTGAATCATCAGAAGCCCGAAGGCGATTGCCTTCGGACCCATTCGTCATAGATTCATTTCATACTCCATCTGCTGCCAATCCATCATCTGGCCGTCATACAATGTGAACGAGCCGATGATAAAGAGGATAAACAGAATCGGTCCAGCGATGAGTAGGAAGATCCCGAGGTTCCGCATTTTTTTCGAGCGGTTCCAGTAGAAGATGATGGCGACGATCATTGAAAGTAGCGAGCCAGACAAGAAGACACCGACGATGTTCAGGATGAACAACAAGAGCACCGTCTCGTTCTTCGTCGTCGCATATTCGCGCCACATGTCGATGAGCGATTTGATCAGATAGACGAGCGCCGCGATCCCGACGATGAAAATAAAGACGATGGCAATCCAAAAGAGTGCATTCATTTTGTTTCACCTCCTTAATCATCTATACCCATTCTACGCAATTGCCACAAATTAGTTTCATTACTTTCGAATTGACAAGTTCTGCCTCACTTTTCATTAACGCTTCTGCTAAGGAGCTATGATACAATAATGAGCGTGAAAGGGGCAGATACTTATGCAAAATATCGTACGCACGGCTCAACTCGTTGAGCGCTTCAAGCTTCAAGTCATTTCCGGGGAAGAAGGGCTTCACCGTCCTGTCGCCACACCGGACCTCAGTCGACCAGGACTCGTCCTCGCCGGCTACTATACACACTATGCGAAGAACCGTCTCCAAGTGCTCGGCAAGACGGAGCTCACGTTTTACGCGAGCCTGTCTGAAGAAAGCCGCCGCGAGCGTGCCAAAATTCTTTGCACGGAGTCGACACCGGGCATTCTCATCACGCGCGGATTCGACATCCCGAAAGAAATCGAGGAAGAGGCCGAGTCAGCGAACGTTCCGCTCATGCGCACGAACGCGGTGACGACTTCGATCGAGTCACAGATCACGAACTTCCTCGAGATGGAACTCGCACCGATGACGGCGATGCACGGCGTCCTCGTCGATATTTACGGCGTCGGCGTCCTCATCAAAGGACAGAGTGGCGTCGGTAAATCAGAAACCGCGCTCGAGCTCGTCAAGCGGGGCCACCGTCTCGTCGCTGACGACTCGGTCGAGATTCGGCAGACGGGCGACCAGCTGCTCGTCGGGTCGGCACCAAAACTGATCCGCCACTTGCTCGAGATTCGCGGGATCGGCATCATCGATGTGATGACGTTGTTCGGAGCGGGCGCCGTCCGTTCGCACAAAAAGATCAGCTTAATCATTAACCTCGAGAACTGGGATGCTGGCAAAGTGTATGACCGCGTCGGGCTCGACCATAACACGATGAAAATCATCGACAGTGAAGTACCGCTACTCACGATCCCGGTCCGTCCGGGACGTAACTTGGCCGTCATCGTCGAAGTCGCGGCGATGAACTATCGCTTACAAAACATGGGTATCAACACGGCGGAAGAGTTCGCCGAACGACTTGCTAACGCGATCCACGATAACGAAGGTGACATGGAATGATGGTGGAGCCGACGTTTGACCGCGTAGCGTTTGAGATCGGGTCGCTCCCGATTTATTGGTACGGTATGATCATCGCCTTCGGAGCGATGCTCGGCCTCGTCCTCGCCTTGTTCGAGGCGAAGCGACTCAATTATGATTCGGAGCGGGTCGTCGACGTCATCATCTGGGCGATCCCGATCAGTATCGTCTTCGCCCGGATTTACTATGTCGTGTTCCAGTGGGATTACTACAGCCAAAACCTCGGGCAGATCATCGATATCCGCCAAGGCGGGATCGCGATTCACGGGGCCATCTTCGGCGCCTTGCTCGTCGTCATCATCTACTCGATGCGTAAATCGATGTCGTTCTGGAAAGTGACCGACATCCTCGCGCCATCGCTCTTGCTCGGTCAAGCAATCGGCCGGTGGGGCAACTTCATGAACCAAGAGGCGCACGGGTCTGAGACGACGAGCCGGTTTTTGAAAGAGACGTTATTGTTACCGGATTGGATCGTCAACCAGATGTATATCGACGGGGCGTACTACTTGCCGACGTTCTTGTTCGAGAGTGTCTGGAACATCCTCGGCGTCATCTTGCTCGTCGTTTGGCGCATGGTCGGCAATCCGCCGCGTGGCTATATCTTCTTGTCGTACCTCGTCTGGTACTCGATTGGTCGCTTCTACATCGAGGGACTCCGAACGGACAGCCTGATGGCCGGTGATCTGCGGACGGCGCAGCTCGTCTCGATCGCGATGATCGTGTTCGGGATCGTGATGATGGTGTTGCGCCGGAAAGCGAAGCGGTACGATGACCCTTCTGAGAAAGGACTGTTTGATTGATGGATACGATTTTATTTGATTTAGATGGTACGTTGCTCGATACGAACCCGCTCATCCTTGCGAGTTTTCGGCATACGCTCGGGTATTACTTCCCGAACGAGACGTATCGGGACGAAGATATCTTCCCGTTCATCGGACCGACGCTCGAGAAGTCGTTCAAAGCGCTCAATGAACCGGAATGGAAAGAGATGCAGGCGTTCTATCGCAGCTTCAACATCGCCATGCACGACGCGCTCGTCGCCGAATATCCTGGCGTGATCGAAGGACTGCATCGTCTGCACACCAAAGGCTATAAGATGGGCATCGTCACATCGAAAGGCCGGCCAGTCGTCGAACACGGACTTCGCCTGTTCAACATCGACCACTTGTTTGGCGTCGTCGTCACGGCTGACGACGTCGAAAACGAGAAACCGCACGCCGAGCCGGTCGAACAGGCGCTGCGCGCGCTCGGTTCGACGCCGGAGCGGGCTGTCATGGTCGGGGACAACGACACGGACATTTTCAGCGGCAAAAACGCCGGCACGAAGACGGTCGCCGTCGGTTGGGCCTTGAAGGGCCGGGCGTTCTTAGAGACGCTCGAGCCTGACGTCATCATCGAGTCGATGGAGCACTTCGAGACGTGGCTCGACGAGGTCACGGTCCATGCGTAAGACGGAACGGTATCATCTGGACGGGCCCAACCCGCTCTGGCAGATGTATCGGACAATCCGCTTCTTGCGCGTCTTCAAAAATACGACGGTCGTCCTCGTCGGTCGTTACTTCCCATCCGTCAAGGCGAAGCGTTGGCTGTACCGGAACTTCCTCGGGATGAAGATCGGGGAGTATAGCGCCCTCGCCCTCATGGTGACGCCTGACGTCATGTTCCCGGAGCGGATCACGATCGGACGCAACACGGTCATCGGCTTCAACACGACGATCCTCTGTCACGAATACCTCGTCGACGAGTATCGGATCGGTGACGTCCGGATCGGTGACGACGTCTTGATCGGGGCGAACGTGACGATCTTGCCGGGCATCACGATCGGGGACAGGGCGGTCATAGGAGCCGGTGCCGTCGTACATCGCGACGTCTTGCCCGGTGAACGTGTCGTCGGCGCTAAACTACAAACCGTAGACACGAAATAGACACAATTTAGCGCGAAATCATTTCAAGCTGTTCGATTGGTATTCGTGTGAAAAATACTTGAGCGGTATCACTTTATTTGAAGGTGATGCCGTTTTTTTGTGTCGTGTCGCGAGGTGAGCCGTCATGTATATTTTTGTCGAAAAACAATTGTCAGACCTAGTAAAATATATTCATTATAGAAGGAATATAGTCCCGATTTTTTTAAACTTTTTCGGTTGCCCTCATGGATTGAGTGCGGTATTCTTAATCCTGCAACTAAAAAAAGATACTAGAGACGATGTGGAGGATTTAGAATATGGAAGCGAACTATGAAGCACTAATGACGCTACCCGAACCAGAATCTCCGCTTGCTGCGGAGCTCCACTACTATAGAGGTCGTCGAGCGTTACGAGAAGGTCGCCTAGATGAAGCGACTTTTTTCATGGCTGAAGCAACTGCTGCGGCAGTCCATCGCGTCGATTACCACAAACAGTACGCTGAACTGTTATTCGAAGTAGGGGAGGTCTACCACGCCAACGATGTGTGGAAACGGGTATTAGAACTCGACCAAACGGCGACAGAGGCACTTTATCACCTCGCGAGCAACTGCGCCTATATCTCACAGTACGAAGAAGCGGCCACGTATGCGAGCCGCTATCTTGAACAGGAAGCGCACGGTCGTTACGCGGAATCGGTCCAATCCCTTCTCGAACTGATCGAGCTTGAACAAGAGCTCGAAGACGAAGAAGAGGACGAGTTGATCACGTGGCACACCGAGGCGCAGCAACACATCGACAAAGGCCGGCTCTTCGCCGCGAAGTCGACGCTCGAGCGCTTGATCGATCAATATCCGACGTTTTGGCCAGCGTTCAACAATTTGGCCATCGTCCACTTTTACCTCGGCAACGACGAATCGGCGTTTGAGACGCTCGAGTACGTCCTCGACCAAAATCCGGGCAACTTGCATGCGATCTTGAACACGATTCTTCTATTACATGAGGCCGGACAATCGGAAGCGGCGCTGCAACTGTCGGTCCCGCTCACACGCGTCCGTCCGATCCAATTTGAATTACGCTACAAGCTCGCTACGACGCTAGCTCTCGTCGGCCAGTACGACCATGCCTACGAAGAACTGCGTCTATTGAAAGAACGCGGCTTCCGTGGCGACTCACTGTTCGGGCATTGGCTCAGCGTATCCGCCTACAAGACAGGACGTTCTGAAGAAGCGGCTACCTATTTGAACAGTGACGAGCTGAAACAGTTCGAAGAGAAAAATCCGTTCGACATCCGCGACAACCTCGAGTTCCGCTCGGCGCTCGTCCAAGGTCTGCGCCAAGAGGAAGACACGGCCCGCATTGAAATCATTCGGATCATCTCAAAGCTCGCCGATGACGAAGCGTTCGAGGCGCTCGCCTTGACGAACGGATTGACCGACAACGAGACGGTGATCTCGTTCGCCGAAAAGTGTCGCGCTGAAATTTGCGGTTCTCCGTTCACGGGCGACGCCCGGATCGAACGAGGATACGCCGCGCTCGTCCTCGCCGAAACAGAAGTGACGGAAGCAGAACAGATGAGCCTCGACGGCGATTTCTATGAACGCTTCTCGCGACTGCTGCTAACGGGAGAAACGTTCGAAGACGTCACGGCATCGGCCGCGGCGCTCGTCTGGATGTTTTACGCGAAACGCGAATCACTTCTGCTCGAGGAATGCGCCGATACGTTCGGCATCTCGGTCGACACGCTTACCGGGACGATCAAAGCGTTCAAGCAGACACTCGAGCAAGCATAAAGATAGACGATACCTCCCTAGGTTTCTTATACTGAAGTCAATCAATTTCATGCAGAGGTGGAATCACTATGACAGAAGAAAAAATCTATGACGTCATTATCATCGGGGCCGGCCCAGCCGGAATGACGGCGGCACTTTACGCGTCGCGTGCCAATTTGTCGACACTTATGATCGAACGAGGCATCCCAGGTGGACAGATGGCGAACACGGAAGATATCGAAAACTATCCAGGTTACGACAGCATTCTCGGTCCAGACCTATCTCAAAAAATGTTTGACCACTCGAAAGCGTTCGGTGCGGAGTACGCGTATGGCGATGTCCAAAGCATCTCGGACGAAACCGAATATAAAGTCGTCCACGCCCACAACCGTGACTACAAGGCACGCGCCATCATCCTTGCTTCAGGGGCGCAGTATAAAAAAATCGGCGTACCGGGCGAAGAAGAGCTCGGCGGTCGCGGTGTATCCTACTGTGCGGTCTGTGACGGTGCGTTCTTCAAAGGGAAAAACTTGTTCGTCATCGGCGGCGGCGACTCTGCTGTCGAAGAAGGCGTGTTCTTGACGCGATTCGCGGACAAAGTGACGATCGTCCACCGTCGCGATGAGCTACGGGCGCAGAAGATCCTGCAAAAACGTGCGTTCGACAACCCGAAAGTCGACTTCATCTGGAACCATACGTTGAAAGAGATCGTGGAAGCAGACGGTAAAGTCGGCGGCGCCCGTCTCGTCAGCACGATCGACGGCACGGAGTCGGAGCATGAGATTGATGGCGTATTCATCTACATCGGTATGAACCCGATTACTGGATTCGTCAAAGATCTCGGCATTTTGAACGAACAAGGCTACATCGTCACGAACGAAGCAATGGAGACGACGATCCCTGGGATCTTCGCCGCCGGAGACGTTCGCGACAAGACGCTCCGTCAAGTCGTCACAGCGACGAACGACGGGTCGATCGCCGCTCAAAACGCGCAACATTTCATCGAGGGTCTCCTCGAGAAATTACAAGAACAAAACGCGTGACCAAGGCAGAAGGGATTGCGGGCAACCGCAATCCCTTCTCTTTTTTTCGGGCGTTCGTTATACTGAGGATAGAAGAGAGCTGAACACACGGCTCGGTTGTCAAATTTAAGGGGGCGTCAGCGACATGGAAGACTTTAAAGGATTAGAAGAATTGATCATCATCAGCGGGATGAGTGGGGCTGGTAAATCGGTCGCAATGAATAGCTTTGAGGACCTCGGCTATTTTTGCGTCGATAACTTGCCACCGGTTTTGCTTCCACAGCTGATCGACGTCATCAGTTCGGTCCGTCCGAAGATCGCAGTTGCGATCGACACGCGCACGCCGGACTTCATCGATAGCTTGTTCATCGTCATCGATGATCTCGAACAAAAGAACGTGCACCCGCATCTGCTCTATCTCGACACACGGGACGAAGTGCTAGTCCGTCGTTATAAAGAGACGCGCCGGTCGCATCCGCTCGCCCCGGAAGATGCACCGCTCGTCGGCATCAAGATGGAGCGCTCGCTGCTCGAAGGGTTCCGTGACCGGGCCCACACGCTCTATGATACGAGCGACTTGAAGCCACAGATGCTCAAAGACCGGATCTTGCTCCAGTTCAACGAGGAGCGGATCCCGTTCACCGTCAACTTCATGTCGTTCGGCTTTAAACACGGCGTGCCGCTCGACATCGACTTGTTGTTCGACGTCCGCTTCATCACGAACCCGTTCTACATCCCGGAGCTCAGGCCGCTCACTGGGCAAACGGAAGAAGTTCAAAATTACGTCATGTCGCATCCTGAGGCGCGGGCGTTTTATAAAAAAGTGATCGATATGCTCGAGTTCCTGTTGCCGCAATATAAGCGGGAAGGGAAAACGCAAGTTGTCGTCGCTTTCGGTTGTACGGGCGGGAAGCACCGTTCGATCACGTTCGCTGAAAAAGTATCGGCCCATTTCGCCGAGCGCTACAACGTCAAGACCGTCCATCGCGACCTCGTCCACGCGACGAAGGAGAAGTAAGATGAGACGCGAGAGAAAAGTTGTCGCCATCGGTGGCGGGACGGGTCTATCGACGCTCGTCCGTGGTCTCAAGCATTATCCGCTCGCGATCACGGCGATTGTCACGGTCGGTGATGACGGCGGCAGCTCGGGACGGCTCCGCGACGAGTTCCACATGCTACCGCCCGGGGATATCCGTAACGTCATCTTGGCGTTATCTGAAGTCGAGCCGCTCATGGACCGCATCTTACAGTATCGGTTCGACAGCGGTTACGGGCTCGAGGGGCATTCGCTCGGCAACTTGATGTTGACGGCGGCGACACATATTTGTGAAGGATCGTTCGTCAAGGCGATCGACGTACTGTCGCAACTGTTGAACGCTCAAGGGAAGGTCTTGCCGGTCACGGAGACGCTCATGACGCTCGCCGCTGAATTTGAGGACGGGACGATCGTCAAAGGCGAATCAAAGATCCCGCTCGTCGGAAAAGCGATCAAGCGCATGTTCTTGCTTGAAGAAGGCATCAAAGCAGCACCGGGTGTCGTCGAAGCGATTGAACAGGCAGATGTGATTGTCCTAGGTCCGGGAAGCCTGTATACGAGCATCATTCCGAACTTGTTGATCCCGGAAGTGCGCGACGCCATCGTCCGTGCTGGCGTCCCGATCGTCTATATTTGTAACGTCATGACGCAACCAGGTGAGACGCAAGGCTACGACGCGATGCGGCATTTGAAGTCGGTCGAGGCGTACCTCGGGAAGTCGACGGTCGATACGATCGTCGTCAACAACGAACCGATTGAAGATATTTATTTAGAGCGCTACCTCGAAGACGGATCGGAAGAAGTCCGGTTCGATCGGAAGAAGCTCCGCAACTATGGCACGAACGTGCTCGCGGGGGACATCGTCGACTATAACCGGGACTATATCCGTCACGATTCGGACGCGATTGCCGGGCTCGTCATGCAACGCGTGCTGCGGATCAAGAAACCACGCTCGTACCAGGAGCTTGAACTGAAATAGCAGCAATGGAAAGGAGGGGACCGAGATGAGCTTTGCCTCAGAGGTGAAAAAAGAACTGACGCAACTCGACGTCACCGATGCCGAGGCGAAAGCGGAATTGTCCGCGCTCGTCCGCATGAACGGTGTCATCTCGCTCGCTTTAGGACGGGGGATGACGCTTGACGTCTCGACCGAGAACGCCGCGATCGCGCGCCGCATCTACTCCCTCATGAAACGTCTATACGACCATCACTTGGATCTGTTCGTCCGCAAGAAAATGCGGTTGAAGAAGAACAACGTCTACATCGTCCGTGTCTCGCAACGCGCCGAGACGATGCTCCGTGACCTAGAGATCCTCGGGGAGAACTATGAGATGATCCGGACACTCAACTCGGATATGACGCGCAACCAGAACCTGGCCCGTGCTTACTTGCGTGGTGCGTTCCTCGCCGGAGGATCGATCAACCATCCGAAGACGTCGTCTTACCATCTAGAAGTGTACAGTCTGTATGAGAACCATAACCAGGCGCTCCGTGACCTCGCCAACCGCTTCGGCTTGAACGCAAAAACGCTCGAGCGGAAAAAAGGGCATATCCTCTACATCAAAGAGAGCGAGAAGATCTCTGACTTCCTTAAACTGATCGGGGCGACGCGCGGCATGCTCGATTTTGAGGATGCCCGCATCATCAAAGACATGCGCAACTCGGTCAACCGGCTCGTCAACTGTGAGACGGCGAACTTGAACAAGACGGTCGGGGCGGCGCTCCGGCAAGTCGAGAATATCAAGTATCTCGAACGGACGGTCGGGCTTGAGATTTTACCGGTCAAGCTCCGTGAAATCGCCGAGCTTCGGGTCACCCATCAAGACGTGTCGCTTCAAGAACTCGGGGAGATGCTCGAGACGGGACCAATCTCGAAGTCGGGCATCAACCATCGTCTTCGCAAAATCGACCAGATTGCAGAGAAAGTTCGCGGCGGCGAAGAAATCGGGTCATCTTGACACCGGTTGCGCCAAAAGCATTCTTCCTATATAATTAGCAATTGTGTATAGGAATTTGAAATGTAAATTAAAGGAGCTTCAACATTATGTCGAATGCAAAGAAAAGACTTTCGCTCACGATTGACGCTGAGCTAGACCGGGTCATCACGGACCGGGCCAAAGAAATCGGGATCCCGAAAAGTGCGCTCGTGACATTCGCGACAAGCCTCTTCCTCAACCAGTTGCGTGCTGAAGAGATGTTATCGGGCGATACGAACGCGATTTACCAAGTTATCCGTAAAGACTATGAACTGCTCACGAGCGTTGATAATTTAAGCAAGTGAGAAAAGGGCTGACCGCGGTCAGCCTTTTTTGGTTGTCATCCATCACGGAAATTTGGAATAGTGGAGTTACTGAATTGGAATGGAGGTCGATCCTATGGGACAAGCGAGCCAACTCTTGCTCATTTTATTATTACAATTACTATTTGTACCGGTGCTCACGCTTCGGACGATCATGCTCGTCAAAGGGAAAACGGTGATTGCGGCCATGTTTGGGACGCTCGAGACGCTCATCTATATCTTCGCGCTCGGTATCGTCTTTCAAGATTTGACGACGCTCGGGATGATCGTGTATGCGGTCGGGTTCGGGCTCGGTATTCTTCTCGGCGGTTTCGTCGAGCGGAAACTTGCGATCGGCTACAACATGATCCAAGTCCACACGCAAGAGTTTCCGGCTGAGCTCATTCAAAAGATGCGCGATAGCGGTTACGGTGTGACGCACTATCAAGGCCAAGGCCGTGATGGAACGCGTTATCGTCTTGATGTCTTGGCGGCGCGGACGCGGATGAAAGAATTGCGCCAACTGGTCGAGGAGTATGAACCGAAGGCGTTCCTCGTCGCGTTCGACCCGGTCGATTTCAAAGGTGGATATATGTTGAAAGGGCTGCGACGCCCGAAATGAACGGAAGGCTCACGAAAGTGGGTCTTTTTTTGTGGAGTGGGGAATAGACAGGAAAAGGAGATGAGTGAGTTGAAGCGAAAAGGGCGATGGGTGTTGGTGATCGGGTTACTGGTAGTCGGGGGAGGATTGCTCGCGATGTCCTTTTGGAAAGCAGAATCGTCGCTGCGCCCGCCACTGCCGACGGTCCGGGTCGGTTCCGTTACCGCCGAAGTGAGACAGTCGACGTTTTGTTGGTCCGATCAGGGACAAGGGGTATGTGAAGACCACGGGTTACCGGGAGCGGACGACCTGCAGCTCGTCCCGGTCAAACCGGGTGCTGAAATCGACGTGACGTTCCACGCCGAACCATCAAACTTTTCATTCAATCAGATTGTCGACGGGGAACTTGTCCCGTCCGAGCAAGCCGTTCCCGATGAACCGGGCGTCTATTTGTTCGAGATGGGCGGGGACTGGGCACAAGGCGACAGCCGTTACGTGTTCGGCGTCGAGGTGGAGGAACAGTAAAAGAAGACGCATCGAAAAAATGCGTCTTCTTCAGATTTATAGAAATTGTTGGATACGGCCCGTGTCCCAAATCTGTTTGGGAGTAAGCCGTAGCGCTTCCTGTAATGCTGTTTCAATCGTGTCATCATGTTTATAGACGACGTCATAACAGTATAGACCATTTAATAGCTCGGTCCGATTTGTGATCGTCACCAATACGGCCGCATCATGATTAGATAACTGGATGGAAAATTGTAAAAAATCATCAGGTGGTAAATAGAGTTTCGTGTAAAGTGCTAACAGTCCAGACGAGCGTTGAGAGACGAGCACCGGAGCTTCACCAAGATTAACAGCGAGTGATTTTATTTTCGAAAATGTCATTCGGGCTGGGATGAGCGCGTCCCGTTCTTTTAACGGCAGTACTTCTGTCGGCACTAAATACTTCTGTTGTAGCAAGGCGATAAATGCTTGGTCTGAGACGGGCCGGCTGAATAAAAAGCCTTGGATGATACTGACGCCATGGTCGCGTAACCAGGCGAGGTCATCGAAGTGTTCGACCCCTTCGACAACCACTTTCATGCCAAATTCTTTTGCGATGAACATGAGGCTTCGAACGATTGCTTGCGATTTGACGTTTTGATGAATTCCATGCGCGAAGACGCGGTCGATTTTAATCGTCTGGACGTTGTAATCTTGAACGTAGGCCAGAGAAGAGTAGCCTTTTCCAAAGTCATCGAACGAGATACTTAAACCGTACGCATTCAAAGCATTAAACACGCTTTTCATTCGTGACCGGTTATCGA
>NZ_LYTG01000028.1:0-54606 GCF_001816105.1 Exiguobacterium sp. SH31 | reverse complement strand
AATGAATTATGGATGACGCATAAATAGTCATCCCGATAAAAGTATTGTACCGGCACATTGATTGACACTGGAAGTTTCATCGATAAAGTACTTAAGAACGTGCAGACTTCTTCAATTAAAAAATCCGTCACTTCAACGTATAAATTACTTCGCTCGATCAAAGGGATAAACTCGGCTGGAGAGATTGCCCCCCAAGTCGGATGTGTCCAGCGCATTAATGCTTCCGCACCAAGGATCTCTCCGGTCCATGCATCGACTTTCGGTTGATAGACGACATAAAATTCACGGTTTTTGATAGCGGACCGTAAATCATTGGTCAATTCATAACGTCGAATGGACGGTAAGTCAACTTTTGAAGAATATAGCTCGATGTGAGGTCCACCTTGCTGAAATGCGTGGTTCGTGACATGGACGGTATGCTTGATCAAATCGTTTGCCGTCTCACCATCATGAGGATAACGGCAAACACCGACCGATACAGTCGTGAAAATCTCATAGTTACCGATTGAGAAAAGATGTTCCGACAAGTTTGTCACACGTTTGCCGAATCGTCTCGCTTCTTCATCCGTCCAAGACTGAGGGATGACGATACAGTTCATATCTTCGCTGATTTGAGCAAGCATGGCTTGTTCAGGGACGAGTTTTTGAAGTGTGGCGGTTGTGACGGCACGCCACTCGTCTGCCATCTCGAAACCAAGTGTCTGCTTTACTTCTGTATGGTGATTAAAAGACACACCGATCATCGTAATCGGTCGCTTGTTTGTTAAGAGTTCATTTAGATACTCTGTCAGTGTTTCACGGTTGGAGGCACCGGTGACGGGGTCATAAGTTCGCAACTCTGTGATTTGTTCTTCTTGATCATGGAGGCGAGTGATGTTTTTTAACAGAGCCCGGTATGCTACGACTTGCCGATGCTTATCAAACAGCGGTTCCCGACGTTCTTCAACCCACTTTATTTCACCTTGTACATAAACGCGGTAGACGTATGTCGCAGCCATTCCTGCAAGTGTCTCTTCACGAGAGGCGATGATCATGTCGACATCGTCTGGATGGAGCAACTCTTTCCAAAACTGAACGTCTAATTCGGGTTGTCCTGAATCGTAACCCATCATTTTAAATAAACCGGGAGTTATATAACGGAACGATTCCGTTAAAAAGTCGTATTCCATTAATGCAGCTTCCACGAAATGACTGAGTTGTTCTATTTTAGCTTGTTCATCAGGGTGTCGTCCTGTTCGATCGATCACGGCACAAGTCAATATCTTTCGGTTGGAAGATAGATGGCTACGTACTAAGAATGAACGATATTGTCCTTCTTTCAAATGAAAGATGCGCACCATCGATTCGCGTGTATATGTCTCTGGGTCGATCATCAGCTTTCCTAACTCTTCTAAGTATGTATTCAAGTCATCTGGATGCAAAAGTTGCTTAAAAAGTAGGGGACTGTAGTCGTTAGAGCAATCATCAGCTAATCCAAACATGGAATCGAGTGATCCGAACGTGCTGAATTGATTATCGCTTAAATTGAACTCGAACAAAGCGAGTCCTTCGATTCCGCTGACTACACGACGATGTGAATCAAAGCGAAGACGTTCGTCTTGGAGCTGTATGGTAGAGCTCATGTCCTTTACGACACCGATGACCACTTCCTCTGACGTATTAAAAGGTACAGCCAAGTTTGTAATGGATAAGTGATGAATTCTGTCGTCGTTTATTCTCGATACTTCATATGTCACAGACTCACCCTCGTATGCTTGTTGGTGAGATGTCATCACTTTTCTTATGACATCTTCATCCGGCCAATGATTGAGATCGAAAAAATGGTCTGACCCAGACCCATACATCGATTCGAATGCAGGATTGATGTAACACACATCGAGTTTAGGGGTGGCAATGTAGATCAGTTCTGGGGATTGTTCCATATATTGAATCAGATGTGTCCAATCCCGATGTTCCCCTGGTATTTGATTGCACCTAAAATTTAAAAAATTCTTCAAAATAGACCTCCTCTATTTGGTATTAAAATCCTTTCTAAAGATTCTTTATTCATTATAGAACGGGTGCTTGTTAAATAGGGTCAATACATGGGGAGGTTACACACTGCCGAATCAGCACAAAAAAAGCACACGTACTGAGTACGTGTGCTTACTGTGAGTCAAAATGATTAACGTGTCATGACTTTGTCGATGAGACCGTAGTTGCTAGCCTCTTCAGCTGACATGAAGTAGTCACGCTCTGTGTCGCGCTCGATGACTTCAAGCGGCTGTCCTGTGTTGTCGGCCATGATTTGGTTCAACTTCTCACGCATCTTGATGATCCGTTCGGCGTGGATTTTAATGTCCGACGCTTGACCTTGTGTTCCGCCGAGCGGTTGGTGAATCATGATCTCCGCGTTTGGAAGCGCGAAGCGTTTGCCTTTTTCACCGGCTTGGAGCAAGAAGGCACCCATCGATGCGGCCATTCCGATACAGATTGTCGATACGTTCGGCTTGATGAAGTTCATCGTGTCGTAGATCGCCATTCCAGAAGTGATCGAGCCACCCGGGCTGTTGATGTAGAGTGAGATGTCCTTATCTGGGTCCTCAGCTGCAAGGAAAAGAAGCTGGGCGACGATCGAGTTGGCGACGTTGTCGTCGATCGCGCTTCCGAGAAGGATGATCCGGTCTTTAAGCAAGCGTGAGTAAATGTCGTACGCGCGTTCCCCGCGACCTGTTTGTTCGATAACTGTTGGAATTAACATTGAATTTGCCTCCTTGTATGTATCGTGTAAACCTATCATAACCGCTATAGTCAATGTTGGTCAAACGATAGTCTTTGTTTCTCACATATTCCACCGTTCGATCAATTATAAACGACAAAAGAGGCCAGGCATCTGCCTGACCTCTTGATTTGATACACCCGGAGAGATTTGAACTCCCGACACCTGGCACCGGAAACCAGTGCTCTATCCCCTGAGCTACGGGTGCATGTTCTCTGACACGATTTATTATACAATTGTTTTTTTGAAAAAGCAATCCTGTTATCACGTCTTTTTTTGTGAGCGCGTTTGGCGACCATTCGTTACAATTAGAAGTGAGAGGGGTGTGACCGATGCAACGGCAAGAACAGCAACAACTGCAGAAGCTTCAGCTGACACAAGACATGGTCCGGCGTCTGCCGGTTCTTGAGGCGGACCGGGTCGCGCTCGAGTGGCAGCTCGCCCGGTTGGCTAAACGAAACGCGCACATCACAACGGGCGGTACGGTCGAATGGATTGCGGACGCGGCGGGCGGTTTTGAAGCACGGCTATTTGAACAGATTGACGAAGGAAGCGGGACCGAGGCCCAAAAACAGCTTCAAAAACAACTCGTCATGGCGCTCGACCATCGCGGGCTACTGCCGGAGACCGATGCCGTCCTCGCGAAGCGATTCGGTGTCGAGATGACGGACGTCGATCTGGCCCGGCGCGCACTGTTATTTTTAGAGCCGACTGGGATTGGTGCGGCTTCAGAACATGACTGCCAATACCGTCACGCGATCGAGCATGACGATCCACACGTGCTCGACGTGTTCGAGGCGCTTGACGCAAAGGTCGAGCATATAGCGGACAAGCTCGGGATGACGACCGACGAATACGAGCGGATCAGCCGAATCGTCGCCACACTCCCGAGGACACCGATATTATATGAAGAAACCGAGCATATTCTGCCCGAACTCGAGGTCGGCGTTCAAGACGGGGAACTCATCACTACGTGGTTCAGCCCGATGATTGCCTTAGACGTCGGTTCGGACCGGGAGGCGAAGTGGTGGCAAGAGACGCTCGCGATGCGCGCAGCGACGCTCCGTTCCGTATGGGCCGTCATCGAGCGACACCAGGCGGACTGGCTCCACGGGCAGCTCGTCCTGCATCCGCTCACGCGAAAAGAAGTCGCCATCGAGATCGGCAAGCATGAGTCGACGGTCGGCCGCGCGATTCAAGGCAAGTACGCCAAGACCGCGGGCGGCGTGATGGAGTGGCGTCACTTCTTCGTCCGCGCCACATACCACGGCCAAGCCCCGTTCATGATTAAACGGGCGCTCGCCGAGCTGATCCAACAAGAGACGGCGCCTTTGAGCGACCAAGCGCTCACCGAGGAGCTGGACCGGATCGGCTACACGGTGACGCGGCGGACGGTCGCGAATTATCGTGAGGCGCTAGGTTTTGGCAACTCGCGGGAGCGGGAACGACAGTTATGGAAAGGGGAGACGTGACATGGTACTGACGTTATATCGCCGGGAGAACTGCTCGCTCTGCGAGGAGGCGCTCGTCATGCTCGAATGGCTACAGGAAGATTATCCGTTCGAGCTCGAGCAAATCGACATCACGGGCAATGCGTTGCTCGAAGAAAAATATTTATTTGAGATTCCCGTCGTTGTACATGAAGGAACCCTTATCAGTCAAGGGCGATACGATGATGAGAAAGTTGAAGAATTTGTTAAGTATGCGCTTACATCGAAAAAAAACGTTTGAAGGGGTTGCCAGACGGTAAGGTGATTGGTAAGATGAACTCGTAGCGGTGGGACGTAAAAATAAAAGTGGGACATTTTTTGTCCATACTTTAAGTCGAGGGGGAATGAGCATGATCCAGCAACTGATTCAAGTTCAGAAGCAAATCGTCCCTGACCTGCTCGACACGCTCCGACATCGTTATGACATCTTACATTATGTCCGGCTCATGCAGCCAATCGGCCGCCGGACGTTGGCCACAAGCCTCGGGCTGACGGAACGAATCTTAAGACGAGAAGTCGACTTTTTGAAAGACCAAGGTCTTCTCACAGTCGCGACCCAAGGGATCTCACTTACAGAATCGGGCCGAAACGTTCTCAGAGACTTGCACGAGGTCATGGGAGAAATCCTAGGGATTTCACAAGTCGCACGAGTTCTCGAGCAAAAACTAGGCGTTCGCCAAGTCGTCATCGTACCGGGAGATTCGGACGAGACGTTCTGGGTCCAGCGAGATATCGGTCGGGCCGCCGTCACGCAACTAAAAGCGCGACTGGCACCTGACAACAATATCATCGCGGTCACAGGCGGGACGACGATGGCATCGGTTGCGGCAATGATGTCGCCCGATAAAAAAGAACGACCGATGCATTTCGTGCCGGCACGCGGCGGACTCGGCGAAACGCTCGAGTTACAGGCGAACACCGTCTGTTCTCGAATGGCAGACCGGGCCCACGCCGACTATCATTTACTCCACATCCCAGATGAGGTTTCACAAAAGACGTTTGAACGGATGGTGGAGGAACCAAGCATAAAAAATGTGCTGGAAATGATTAGAGCGGCTCGAATAGTGGTACATGGAATTGGTGAGGCCGAAACGATGGCAAAACGTCGTCACGCCACACCGGAGCATTTGCGGATGATCGAACGGCACGAAGCCGTCGCCGAAGCGTTCGGATATTATTTCAACGCAGAAGGCGAAATCGTTCATCGGGTCAAGACGGTCGGCATCCAATTAGAGGAGCTCGACGATATGGACACCGTCATCGCCGTCGCCGGAGGAAAGTCGAAGGCACAAGCGATTGCCGCATATGCGAAACATAGGCCGAACATCATCCTCGTCACAGACGAAGGTGCGGCCACAGAATTATTAAATCGTTATTAAAGAGTTGACCCCCGTTGGCTCTTCTAATAAATAGCTTCTACCCTAAGGAGGAAATTAACTATGGCAGTAAAAGTTGGTATTAACGGATTTGGACGTATTGGTCGCTTGGCATTCCGCGAGATCATCAAGAACGAAGGAGTCGAGGTTGTTGCAATCAACGACTTGACTGACACGAAGATGCTTGCTCACCTTCTCAAATATGACACGACACAAGGTCGTTTCGACGGAGAAGTTGAAGTACACGACGGTCATTTCCTCGTAAACGGCGAGAAAGTCGTTACACTTGCTAACCGTAACCCAGAAGAACTTCCATGGGGCGAGCTCGGTGTTGACATCGTCCTCGAATGTACTGGATTCTTCACAGACAAAGAAAAAGCGGAGCTTCATTTGAAAGCTGGCGCGAAAAAAGTTGTGATCTCGGCTCCGGCTACAGGTGACATGAAGACAGTCGTTTACAACACGAACCACGAAATCCTTGACGGTTCTGAGACAGTAATCTCTGGTGCTTCTTGTACAACAAACTGCTTGGCGCCAATGGCGAAAGTTCTCCAAGATCAGTTCGGAATCATCGAAGGTCTCATGACAACAATCCACGCTTACACTGGCGACCAAAACACGCTCGACGCTCCACACCCTAAAGGTGACTTCCGTCGTGCACGTGCGGCAGCAGCGAACATCGTACCGAACACAACTGGTGCGGCTAAAGCGATCGGCCTTGTTATCCCAGCACTTCAAGGTAAACTTGATGGCGCAGCACAACGTGTACCAGTTGCAACTGGTTCATTGACTGAGCTCGTAACAGTTCTCGAGAAAACAGTTTCTGTTGACGAAATCAACGCAGCAATGAAAAAAGCAGCGAACGAGTCATTCGGTTACACTGAAGACGAAATCGTATCTTCTGACATCGTCGGAATCACTTACGGTTCACTCTTCGATGCGACACAAACGAAAGTCATGACAGTCGGCGACAAGCAACTCGTTAAAACAGTTGCATGGTACGACAACGAAATGTCATACACTGCACAATTGGTTCGCACACTCAAGCACTTTGCTGAAATCGCGAAGTAAGTTCGTGAACTAAATAGAACCAAATAGGAGCGGAAACAAGAGATTGTTCTCCGCTCTATTTATGAAATTTAAACGCACGACATATGGAGGCGAAGGTTTATGAACAAACAGTCTATTCGTGACATCGATGTAAAAGGGAAGCGCGTCTTTTGCCGCGTTGACTTCAACGTTCCACTTAAAGATGGCGTCATTCAAGATGAAACGCGGATCCAAGCAGCTATTCCGACGATCAAGCATTTGATCGACGGCGGCGCGAAAGTCATTTTGGCGAGCCACCTCGGCCGTCCAGGCGGCGAGAAGAACGAAAAATACTCGCTCGCACCGGTTGCAAAACGTCTAGGTGAACTTCTCGGCAAAGACGTACCGCTCGCTGAAGAAGCGTACGGTCCAGTTGCAGAAGAAGCGGTTTCAAAACTTGGTGAAGGTGACGTCGTCGTTCTCGAAAACGTCCGTTTCTACCCTGGTGAAACGAAAAATGATCCAGAACTCGCTAAAGGCTTTGCGGCGCTCGCTGACGTCTTCGTCAACGACGCGTTCGGTGCGGCTCACCGTGCCCATGCCTCGACGGAAGGGATCGCGCAAAACGTCGACACGGCGGTTGCTGGTTTATTGATGGAGAAAGAACTTGAAGTGCTCGGCAAGGCACTCTCGAACCCGGATCGCCCGTTCACGGCTATCATCGGTGGTTCGAAAGTTGCTGACAAGATCGGGGTCATCGATCACCTTCTTGACATCGTTGACACGCTCATCATCGGTGGCGGACTCTCGTACACGTTCTCGAAAGCACTCGGGCACGAAGTCGGAACGTCACTCCTTGAAGAAGACAAGCTCGACCTCGCTCGTGAGTTCATGAAAAAAGCAGAAGACAAAGGCGTGAAGTTCTTGTTGCCGGTCGACTGTGTGATTGCGAAAGAATTCGGCGAAGAAACTTACGTCGGACCAGTCGATATCGACTCGATCCCTGCGGATCACATGGGTCTCGACATCGGACCGAAGACGGTCGAAATTTACGCGGAAGCGATTCGCGAATCGAAACTTGTCGTTTGGAACGGACCGATGGGCGTATTCGAACTCGATAAATACGCTAACGGAACGAAAGGTGTCGCTCAAGCACTCGCAGACAGCGACGCGTATTCGATCATCGGTGGTGGCGACTCAGCCGCGGCAGCAGCCAAGTTCGGCCTCGCTGACAAGATGAGTCACATCTCAACTGGTGGCGGCGCTTCACTCGAATTCATGGAAGGCAAGAAACTTCCAGGCGTCGAAGCGTTGAACGACAAGTAAAACTGAGGAGGATTATCGATGCGTAAACCGATTATTGCAGGTAACTGGAAAATGAATAAAACACTCTCGGAAGCGGTCGCTTTCGTAGAGGAAGTTAAAAACAATATCCCGTCAACGGACAAAGTTGACGCGGCGATTGGTGCACCAGCAGTATTCTTGGCCCCAATGGTAGAAGCGGCTAAAGGATCGAACTTAAAGCTTAGTGCGCAAAATATGTACGACAAAGACAGCGGGGCATACACAGGTGAAACGAGCCCGGCGATGATCGCCAACCTCGGCGTCACTTACGTCATCCTTGGACACTCGGAGCGACGTGAGTACTTCGGCGAGTCAGATGCGTTCATCAACAGCAAAACGAAAAAAGCGTTCGAACACGGTCTTACGCCAATCGTTTGTGTCGGTGAAACACTTGACGAGCGCGAAGGCGGCAAGTTCGAAGAAGTCATCAAGACGCAAGTCGAAGGTGGCCTCGCCGATCTTTCAGCTGACCAAGTCAAACAACTCGTCATCGCGTATGAGCCAGTTTGGGCAATCGGTACTGGCAAATCAGCGGACGAAGCAGACGCGCAAAGCTCATGCAAATACGTTCGCGACGTTGTAAAAGGCCTTTACGGTGAAGACGTGGCGGCTGCGGTTCGCATCCAATACGGCGGTTCAGTCAAACCTGAGAACATCAAGGAGTATATGGCTCAAGAAGACATCGACGGCGCACTCGTCGGCGGTGCTTCACTCGAAGCTGCTTCGTTCCTCAAGTTGTTGGAGGCGATTTAAATGGCAAGACCTGTCGCCCTTATCATCTTAGATGGTTTCGGTATGCGGAACGAAACGTTCGGTAATGCGGTCGCTGCGGCGAACAAACCGAACTTCGACCGTTACTGGGAGACGTATCCACACACGTTGTTAAACGCGCAAGGTGAGTACGTCGGTCTCCCGGAAGGTCAGATGGGCAACTCGGAAGTCGGTCACTTGAACATCGGTGCCGGCCGGGTCGTCTATCAGTCACTTTCACGCGTCAACAACGCCATCAAAGACCGGTCGCTCTTCGACCGTCAAGCGATGAACCATTTGGCGGGACATGTGAAGAAGTATGATTCAAGCCTCCACATCATGGGGCTCGTCTCAGACGGTGGGATCCATTCCCACATCCAGCACATGTTCGCCATCGTCGAGTTCGCGAAACTCCACGGCATTGAAAAAGTATTCATTCACGCTTTCACGGACGGCCGTGACTGTGATCCGAAATCAGGTGCAAGCTTCCTCGAACAGACGGAAGCGAAGCTCGCTGAACTCGGTGTCGGTCAAGTCGCTAGTGTGTCTGGACGTTACTATGCCATGGACCGCGACAACCGTTGGGAACGCGTCGTAAAAGTTTACGACGTCCTCGTCAACGCGAAAGGCGAAGTCGGAACGAATGCGGTCGACGTGCTTAAGCAATCGTACGCAGACGGTTTGACAGATGAGTTCGTCTTGCCGACGGTCATCGAGAAAGACGGTCAACCGGTCGCGACGATCAAAGACAACGACGCGATCATGTTCTTCAACTTCCGTCCGGACCGGGCGATCGAACTCGCGAAAGTGTTCAAAGAGAAGACAGGCTTCAAAGGGTTCGAGCTCTCGAGCGCGCATCCGGAGAACGTCTTGCTCGTCTCGATGACGAAATTCTCGGATGAGATCGATACGGATATCGTCTTCCCGCCGGAAGATTTGAAAAACACGCTCGGCGAAACGCTCGCCGCGCAAGGGTACAAACAGCTCCGCGCAGCGGAAACTGAGAAATACCCGCACGTCACGTTCTTCTTGAACGGACAACAAGAAACACCGTTCGAAGGTGAAGATCGCTTCCTCGTCCCGTCGCCGAAAGTAGCGACGTACGACTTGAAACCGGAAATGAGCGCATACGAGCTCACAGAAGGTCTTCTCGAGCGCATCGAATCAGACACGTACGACGCGTATATCATCAACTACGCGAACCCGGACATGGTCGGCCATTCCGGTATGCTTGAACCGACGAAAAAAGCGGTCGAAGTCGTCGACGAATGCCTCGGTAAAGTAGTGGACGCACTACTCGCCAAAGGCGGCGCGGCGATCATCACGGCAGACCACGGGAACGCTGACCTTGTCACGAACCCGGACGGCTCACCGATGACGGCCCATACGACAGAACCTGTACCGTGTATCGTCACGAAGCCAGGCGTTGAACTGAAACCAGTTATGAAAGGTTCGCTTTGCGACCTCGCCCCGACGCTCTTACACCTCCTCGGAGGAGAGCAACCGGCTGAAATGACCGGTACGTCAATCGTTAAGAAGTAAACTACATTTTCCAAACAAAAAGGAGCGATTTTTATGTCAATGATCACAGAAATTTACGCACGCGAAATTTTGGATTCACGCGGTAACCCAACAATCGAAGTAGAAGTATTCACAGAAGACGGCGGCTTCGGTCGTGCCCTCGTCCCATCAGGCGCATCAACTGGTGAGCACGAAGCAGTAGAGCTTCGCGATGGCGACAAGTCACGTTACCTTGGTAAAGGCGTACTCAAAGCCGTTGCTAACGTAAACGACACAATCGCACCTGAACTCATCGGCTACGATGTCTTCGACCAAAACGCACTCGATGCGAAAATGATCGAGCTCGACGGTACGAAAAACAAAGGTAAACTCGGCGCAAACGCGATCCTCGGTGTCTCAATGGCAGCAGCACACGCAGCAGCAGACGAGCTCGGCCTTCCACTTTACACGTACCTCGGTGGATTCAACGCGAAGACGCTTCCAACTCCAATGATGAACATCATCAACGGTGGTTCGCACGCTGACAACAACGTTGACTTCCAAGAGTTCATGATCATGCCTGTAGGCGCGCCAACGTTCCGCGAAGCGCTCCGCATGGGTGCAGAAGTATTCCACGCCCTCAAATCAGTTCTTTCTGGTATGGGTCTTAACACAGCTGTCGGTGACGAAGGTGGTTTCGCACCAAACCTTAAGTCGAACGAAGAAGCGATCACAGTTATCCTTGAAGCGATCGAAAAAGCTGGTTACAAAGCTGGCGAAGACATCTACCTCGCAATGGACGTTGCATCGTCTGAGTTCTACGACAAGTCGACTGGCAAGTACGAACTCGCTGGCGAAGGCAAGTCAATGACGACTGCTGAGCTTGTAGACTTCTACGCTGAGCTCGTTGACAAGTACCCAATCATCTCAATCGAAGACGGTTGCGACGAAAACGACTGGGACGGCTTCAAATTGCTTACTGACAAAATCGGTCACAAAGTTCAGCTCGTTGGGGATGACCTCTTCGTAACGAACACTGAGAAACTTGCTGAAGGTATCGAAAAAGGCATCTCGAACTCGATCCTCATCAAAGTTAACCAAATCGGTACGCTCACAGAAACATTCGACGCGATCGAAATGGCTAAAAAAGCTGGTTACACAGCAGTTATCTCGCACCGTTCTGGTGAAACAGAAGATGCGACAATCGCTGATATCGCAGTTGCGACAAACGCTGGTCAAATCAAAACTGGTTCACTCTCGCGTACAGACCGTATCGCGAAGTACAACCAACTTCTCCGCATCGAAGACATGCTCGGCGATGTAGCGAAATACGACGGCATCAAGTCGTTCTACAACCTCAAAAACCTCAAAAAATAATTGATTGATTGTTTCAGGTCCGCCTTGTGGCGGGCCTATTTTTTGTTGTCGACACTTCATCCGACGGCGGGACGCTTTCCTGGGGTGATGCGGATGCCTCCGCAGCGCCTTCGCGCTTTACGGGGTCATCCTTGCATCACTCTCCCCAAGGAGTCGCCCACCGTCTGATTTCCGTCCGAGCGGCACCGTGACTCTTGCAGGAAAGCAATCGCGCGGAGACCCCGCAAGCGCGTAAGCGCGAGGAGGCTCCGTGGATTGCCTGCAGAAAGCATCGGTGCCGCCAAGACGGAGCGCATATCCCTTCGCATTTCCGGGAATAGACTAGTGTAGGTAAAAGGAGGCGTTTGTCATGATGATCAGCGACTTTCTCCTTCTTCTCATTGCGCTCGGTGTCGGCGGGTGGTTCCTGTATAAGTATATGGACGATCGGAAATGGTCGTGACGCATGTCACGGCCGTTTTTTACGTGCGTGAAAGTCGAATTTTTGGGTATAATCATCTACATAATGAAAAAAGGAGATACGTTCATGAAACGTGTACGCAAAGCCATCATCCCAGCCGCTGGTCTCGGCACGCGCTTCTTGCCGGCGACGAAGGCGATGCCAAAAGAGATGCTCCCGATCGTCAACAAGCCGACGATCCAGTTCATCGTCGAGGAGGCGGTCGCCTCAGGGATCGAGGACATCATCATCGTGACCGGGAAGAACAAACGTGCCATCGAGGACCATTTTGACCGCGCCATCGAGCTCGAACAGAACCTCGAGTCGAAAGGGAAGACGGAGCTGCTCGAGTCGGTCCGCCACTCGTCGAACCTCGCCAACATCCACTACATACGCCAACAGGAGCCGAAAGGACTCGGCCACGCGATTTGGTGTGCCCGCAAGTTCATCGGCGACGAACCGTTCGCCGTCCTCTTGGGCGATGATATTATCGAGGCGGAAGTGCCGGCGACACGCCAGCTCATCGAGCAGTACGAGGAGCATGAACGCTCGATCATCGGGGTTCAGCGTGTCCCGTATGAAATGACGAATCGATATGGTATAATTGACCCGCTTGCCGTCGAAGGGAAGCTCATCCCGGTGCGGACGTTCGTTGAGAAACCGCCCGCCGGAGAGGCGCCTTCAAACCTCGCCATCCTCGGCCGCTACATTTTGACGCCTGACGTCTTTGAGGCGTTATCGGCCCAAGAGGTCGGTACCGGGGGCGAGATCCAATTGACGGACGCCATCGCGCGCTTGAACGAGGCGCAGACGGTGTTCGCCTACGAATTTGACGGCCGTCGCTTTGATGTCGGGGAACCGATCGGCTTTATCGAGGCGACGATTGCCTATGCGTTATGCGACCCAGATTTAAAAACCAACGTCCATGAACTGTTAAAACGGTTCGTGGACGAACTCGAACAACAGTAAGGTGTGTTATTTTTGAAAACAATGTTAATGGTGTGTCAAAACTATTATCCGGAGATCGGCAGCGCCGGCAACCGGATGCAAAATATTACGCATCTCATGAAAGAACGTGGCTACGAGGTCGAGGTCATCACGGCCGCCCCGTCGTATCCGAACTTCAACTTGTATAAAGACGACCGGTTCTGGAACGACACGGAGCTGAACAACCAGCCGTTCATCAAGCGACTCATCACGAAAAAGCGGAAGCATACGTCGAACATGTTGAGCCGGCTCGCCTTGTTCCTCGAACAGATGATCAAAGGTGTCGCCGCCGTCAGAGCACTCGATACGAAACCGGATGTCGTCTTCGCGACGACCCCGTCTTTTTTTATGGCGTTCGTCGGGGTGTATGCGAAGCGAAAACATGGCGTCCCGTTCGTACTCGACGTCCGTGACCTGTGGCCGGAGTCGGTCAAAGGTGTCGGTGTGTTCAAGTACGACTGGATGCTCACGCCCGCGTTTTGGTTTGAGAAGCGGCTCTACAAGTCGGCCGATGCGATCATCATCAACTCGGAAGGCTTCCGCAGCTATCTTCGTCAGCGCGGTGTCGACAACGGCATGATCCACTATATGCCGAACTCGATCCGTGTGAGCGAGCGCAACTTGGAGCGGACCGTTCCCGAAGACGACCGGATGGAGATTTTATACGCCGGCAACATGGGGCTTGCCCAAGACGTGTCGCTGTTGCTTGAACTCGCGGAGCGTTTCCGCGACGAGCCACGCGTCCACTTCAAGCTGATCGGCTACGGTTACCGGAAGAACGAATTGAAAGCAACGATTAAAGCCCGCGGATTCAAGAACTTCCTCTTCCTCGAGGCGATGCCACGGACGGAGGCGTTCCAAGCGATCAAAAATGCCGACGTCGCGTTCGTCAGCTTGATCGACCAAGACGTGTTCGACACGGTCATCCCGGGTAAATTAATCGATTATATGGCGGTCGGTAAACCGATCGTCGCTGCGGTGTCAGGCCATGCGGCGAATGTCATCGAAGCGGCGGAAGTCGGCTACGTGTCACGGAAGCGTGACATCGACGAGATTGAACAGTCACTCCGGACATTGCTTGATCGTCCGGACCTGCGCGATAAGTTCGGGGCGAACGGCATCCGTTACGTGAAAGACAACCTGTGCTGGGAAAACAATATACACGTCCTCGATGACGTGATCGACAAGTTAATGATGGAGGAACAACGATGAAGGTATGTATGTTTGTTTGGAACCACTTTACGAATGACGCCCGTGTCCTTCGCGAATGCTCGGCGCTCGCCGAGGCGGGGTACGAGGTCGATTTGATCGCCTTGCAAGACCCTAAAAACAAAGAGCTTCCGGCCGAAGAGATGCGCCCCGAAGGTTTCCGTGTCATCCGTGTGAAACGTCAGCCGTCGATTCTCGTCAACGGGATGAAGGCGTTGAAATCAGTCCGGACGTGGGTGTCTAAGAAGAAGACGCGCCAACTCGGGGCTGGACTCGTCGGGGCGGGATTAGTCATCCTCGCGCCACTGACGATGCTCGGTCTCGGCGCGGCAGCGGGTGCGATTTTGCTCCCGCCGGTCCGTAAAAACATCGTCAACGCGAGCGCGATGCTCGAGATGGTGTTCGCCTCGACGAAGAAGTCTTACGACTTCTATCACGCGAACGACTTGAACACGCTCCCGCAGGCGTTGATCGCCGGCAAACTCGTCAATAAAGGCAAGATCGTCTACGACTCGCATGAGGTCCAGACCGACCGGACCGGTTACGGCTACATTCAAAGTAACCTCGAAGGCTGGTTGTTGCCATACGTCGACTCGATGATGGTCGAGAACCATACGCGCGCGGCGCATAACGAAGAGCTGTACGGTTTCTATCCGTACGTGCTCCATAACTATCCGTTCTACCGCCCGCTCGACTTCTCGCTCCGGAAAGACTTGCACGCCTTGCTCGACTTGCCGAAAGACGAAAAGATCTTGCTCTATCAAGGCGGCGTCCAAGCGGGACGCGGTCTCGAACAACTCGTCTTGGCGGCGAAAGACTTCAAAGAAGGCACGCTCGTCATGATCGGCGACGGGAAATTGAAGCCGGTCATCAAACAGATGATCGAGGACGAAGGCGTCAGCGACCGCGTCAAGATGATTGATAAAGTACCGGTCGAGGCGTTACCGTACTACACGATGAACGCATATCTCGGTTTCCAAGTGTTGAACAACGTCTGCTTCAACCACTACTCGGCGTCATCGAACAAATTGTTCGAATACTTGATGGCCGAAGTGCCGGTCGTGTCGTGTGACTTCCCTGAGATCGAACGTGTCGTCGCCGGCAACGACGTCGGTGTCGTCGTCGACTCGCATGACCCGAAATCGATTGCGGAAGGCGTCAACCGCCTGCTCGAAGATCAAGAACTTTACGCCCGTGTCAAAGAGAACACGAAGACGGCGCGTGAGAAATATAACTGGGATTTGGAAAAAGAGGCACTCTTGAACGTCTACGAAAACGTCGCAGACCGCAAGTTGCCGATTATGAAAGACGGTGCGCCAAAGCCAGTACAACATTAAGACTGCGGCTTTTGCCGCGGTCTTTTTTATATGTAAAATGGAAAGGGGATTTTTTATGAAACGTCAGCAACAACATCTTTTACGTCAACAAGTTTGGCAAAAACTTCAATCGATCTCATTGAAAGACATCGCCTGGATCATCGCCGGGTCGTTCATCCTCGCCTTCGGGGTCAACTATTTCACCGTCCCGAACGACTTCTCTGAAGGTGGCCTGCTCGGGGTCACGATCATCTTGTATTACGTGTTCGGTTGGGATCTCGGCTTCACGTCGATCATCGGGAACGGTCTATTGTTTATCGTCGGCTATAAGCTGCTCGATCGCAGAACGATGATCTATTCCGTCGTCGCCGTCGTCTCGACGTCGCTCTTCCTGAGCTTGACCCATAACTGGGGCAGCCCGGCCGAGGATAAACTGCTCGCGGCGGTTTATGCCGGGATTTTGATCGGTGTCGGCATCGGGATGGTGCTCCGTGTCGGTGGGACGACCGGGGGCGGTGTCATCATCGCCCGGCTCATGGAACGCTATCTGCACTTGAGCGTCGCCGTGTCGATGTTCATCATCGATGCGATCGTCGTCGGGGCGTCGGGCTTCTTCCTCGGGGAACAAGTCGTGCTCTATACGCTCATCGCCATCATCATCGGCTCGTGGGTCATCGACCTCGTCGCCGAAGGGTTGAACATCCGGAAAGCCGTCACGATCATCAGCGACAAGCACGAAGAGCTCGCTGCCGTCTTGACGGAGACGCTCGGCCGCTCGGCGACGATCATCCATGGTCACGGCCATTATTCGAAGCAAGATAAGAACATGTTGTACATGATCGTCGACAAGCGCCAAGTCGGTCCGCTCAAGAAAATCGTCGAAGTGACCGACCCGCGTGCGTTCGTCGTCATCCACCAAGTGAAAGAAGTGATTGGGGAAGGGTTCAGCTACCCGTCCCGATAATTTGAAAGCTGGCGTTTTCATCACAACTTCTATATAATAAGAGGCGTGTAAAAAGAAGGAGGAACTGACTATTATGCAAACGATCGCTACAATCAGCCTGCTCGTCGTGGCTGTTTTATTGATTGTCGTCGTACTGCTCATGTCAGGTCGGTCGCAAGGTCTTGGGGCGATTGCAGGTGGCGCGGAGCAGTTGTTCGGCCGCCAGAAAGCACGCGGCTTTGACGCTGTTTTGAACCGAACTGCAGCTGTACTAGGCACATTGTTTTTCATTTTAGGATTACTAGTCGCATCACTATGATGAAAGGCTGATCGTTCTCGGTTTTTACGTGAGGCGGTCAGCTTTTGTTTTTTTGCATTACTTTTTGGGAATAATGGAATGTATGAGGAGTTGACTTGGACGATGAAAGTGAGTGCACCGAAACCGTTCTTCTTCGAAGGCGGACCACGTGCCGTGTTAATGTTACATGGCTTTACAGGATCGAGCGCGGACGTCCGCATGCTCGGTCGTTTCCTACAAAAAGAAGGCTACACGTGCATGGGACCCCAGTACCGGGGACATGGCGTCCCACCAGAAGAGTTGCTCGAATTTGGACCGAACGACTGGTGGCAGGACGTCCAAGACGCCTACCAAGCGTTGAAAGACAAAGGTTACGCCGAAATCGCCGTCTGCGGCCTATCGCTCGGTGGCGTCATGTCGCTCCGTCTCGCTTCAGAAGCGAGCGTCAAAGGTGTCGTGCCGATGTGCGCACCGACTGAAATCGATGCCGAGGACCGATTGTATAAAGGAGTCCAGGCGTATGCCCGAGAATATAAATCAAGGGAAGACAAATCGACCGAACAAATCGAACGGGAGATGGCGGACTTCAAACCGATGCCGACACTCACCGATTTACGTGAGTTCGTCGAGGAGACGACGTCTCGGCTCGAAGATATCTTCGTACCGGCGCTCGTCATCCAAGGAGCGAAAGACCGCATGGTCGATCCTCAATCTGCACACGAGATCTACGAGGCGATCAACGCGTTCCAAAAAGAACTGCTCATGTACGAGCATTCGGGACACGTGATCACCCTCGACAAAGAAAAAGAGAAACTGCACCAGGACGTGCTCGATTTTCTCGAAACGTTAGACTGGTCAGTGTGAAAAAGGAGGTGTCACGTTGAATTTACGTGACCAACTACTAGAAATCATCCAGTCAAGCGACAAAGCGCTGACTGTAGACCAATTGACCGAGCGTCTTGCGCTCGAGTCGACGGATGCCTTTAAAGAGCTCATCCGCACCTTGAACGAACTTGAAGCGGAAGGCTTGATCGGCCGGACGCGGACGAACCGTTACGGCACGCTCGCCGTGCTCGGCCAAGCGGCCGGGCTCATCTCGATCCACCAACGCGGCTTCGGCTTCTTGTCGGTCGAAGGCGAGACAGAAGATGTGTTCTTGCCACCGGACCAATTGAAAGACGTCTATCACGGCGATACGATCCTCGTCAAAAAACGCGAGGACAACCGCGGCAAGACAGAAGGCGTGTTGCTCAAAGTATTGAAGCGCGGCCTATCTGAATTTGTCGGGACGTACACGCTCCCGAGCGGTCGCCTCGACCAGTTCGCCTTCATTGAACCGGACGACAAACGCATCAACTTCTGGCCGATCGTCAACACAGACAAATCGCTCGGTGCCGTCGAAGGACACAAAGTCGTCGTCCGCATCACGAAGTATCCGGATGGACGTTTCGCCGGAGCGTGTGACGTCGTCCGTATCATCGGACATAAGAACGACCCTGGCGTCGACATCTTGTCGATCGTCTACAAGCACGGCATCCCGACGGAGTTCCCGGAAGACGTCATCGACCAGGCGAACGCCGTGCCGGAAGAGGCGGACGAGAAAGACTTCATCGGCCGTGTCGACCTGCGCAACGAGACGATCTTCACGATCGACGGCGAAGACGCGAAAGACTTGGACGATGCCGTCCACGTCAAGAAACTGAACAACGGCAACTATGAACTCGGTGTCCACATCGCCGACGTGTCGCACTACGTCAAGGAAGGCTCACCGCTCGACGTCGAGGCGTTCGAACGCGGGACGAGTGTGTATCTCGTCGACCGTGTCATCCCGATGTTGCCACACCGCTTGTCGAACGGGATCTGTTCACTCAACCCGCACGTCAACCGCCTGACGCTTAGCTGTGTCATGGAGATCTCGCCGCAAAACGGGAAAGTCGTCAGCCATGAGCTGTTCCCGAGTGTTATCAAGACGACGGAGCGGATGACGTATACGAACGTCCGTGAAATCATCGAACGTGACGACGAGGAGACGCTCGCACGCTACGAGCCGTACATCGGTGAATTCGACCTCATGGCTGAACTCGCAGAAGTACTTCGTGCACGCCGTAACTCGCGCGGTGCCATCAACTTCGACTTCGCCGAGGCGAAAGTCATCGTCGATACGGAAGGGAAAGCAGCCGATATCGTCTTGCGCCCACGCTCGGTCGCCGAGAAGTTGATCGAGGAGTTCATGCTCGCGGCCAACGAGACGGTCGCCGAACACTTCCACAAGATGGACGTCCCGTTCATCTACCGTGTGCACGATAACCCGAAATCAGACAAGCTCGATTTCTTCTTCGACTTCGTCGCCAACTTCGGCGTGCATATCGAACGGTTCAAAGGCCAAAAAGTCGAACCGAAGACGCTTCAGAAGATCTTGAAAGCAATCGAAGGGCAGCCGGAAGAGCCTGTTATCAGCACGATCATGTTGCGCTCGATGCAACAGGCGAAGTATGACGACGTCTCGCTCGGTCACTTCGGTCTTGCGACCGATTTCTATACGCACTTCACGTCGCCGATCCGTCGTTACCCTGACTTGATCGTCCACCGTCTCATGCGGACGTACGCCTTCAACCAGGACTTGTCGGACAAGACGATCGCCAAGTACGAGGAACGTCTCAGCTCGATCGCCGAACAGACGTCGAGACGCGAACGTCGCTCGGTCGACGCTGAACGGGAGACGCAAGCGCTCAAGAAAGCCGAGTACATGGAGTCACGTCTCGGTGAAGAGTTCGACGGTGTTGTCAGCGGCATCACGAACTTCGGGATGTTCATCGAGCTCCCGAACACGATCGAAGGGCTCGTCCGTCTTCAAACGATGGATGATTACTACCACTTCGACGAGTCACAGCTCATGTTGCTCGGCGAGCGGACGAAACGTCAGTTCCGGATCGGTGACTCGGTCCGGGTCAAAGTTGACGCCGTCAACCTAGACGAGCGGACGATCGACTTCACGGTCGTCGGCATGCCGAAACGGGAACAGACGCGCCGTCGCCAACCGACGACGATCAAAGCGACGGAAGGTCGTCCGAAGAAAGACGACAAGCGCGGTGGACGCGGTCGTGACGACAAACGTCCGAAACGCGGCAAGCCAGGCAAGCCTGGACAACCGGGAAAACCGGGTCAAGCGGGCAAGCCGAGTAAGCCAGGCGAGAAGCCGAAATCGTCGCAAGGACGTTCGGCGCTCGATCTGAAGAAACAAGACGGTCAAAAACGAACAGGCGACGCGAAACGCGGAGCGAAGAAACGTCGCTGACGGGAGGGGGAGACCCCTTCCGTAATTTGATATAAAGGACTGAGTAATATGGCCAAGAAGAAAGATTCGAACGCGCTCGCGCAAAACCGAAAAGCGTCCTTCGATTATGCGATCGAAGATACGATTGAAGCCGGCATGGTGTTGACCGGGACCGAGATTAAATCGGTGCGCCAGTCGAAGATCAACATCGCCGACGCGTATGTTCGCTTTGACGGTGGCGAGGCAACGCTTCACAACTGTCATATCAGCCCGTTCGAGCAAGGGAACCGGTTCAATCACGAGCCGCTCCGTATCCGAAAGCTATTGTTGCATAAAAAACAAATCAACCAGCTCATCGGCGCACAAGGCCGGGACGGGTATACGATCATCCCGCTCAAAGTGTATCTCAAGAACGGCTTCGCTAAATGTCTCCTCGGCATCGGGCGCGGGAAGAAGAAGTATGACAAGCGCGATGACTTGAAGAAGAAAGACGCGAAGCGTGACGTCGACCGGGCACTCCGGGACCGGCAAAAATACTGACAGCGAGACCTGATTGTGGTATAGTAGTTATAGTACCAATTACCACCTCGGGGACGTTATGGATTCGACGGGGGTAGGTCGGTCGTATGTGGCGTGTCGAGGGGTCGGCCTCGTTAAAACGCAAACGCCTATAACTGGCAAAACTAACACACAACTCGCAGCAGCCTAAGTGCCCTGCGGATCCTGACATCCATCGCTTGTGTGGATGACTTTCAGGGTCTCAAACTAAGCAAGCTACGCTTCAACCTCGCCGTCTGAGGGCGCGAAGAAGAGATGAATCAGACTGGATGCGACAACGCCTGTTTATCGGCAGTGTCACATTGAGATTCAATAGATAAACTACACACGTAGAAGCATGCGTTACGATGCCTTCGGACGCGGGTTCGACTCCCGCCGTCTCCATTTTTAAGCAGTCTACAGTGACTGCAATCAATGATTTTTAATGAAGACCTTCTAATTTCATTGAGATTAGAAGGTCTTTTGATGTTAATGGAGCAAGTCAATCACAATGAAATGAAAGCAGGTGAATAGAATGGGAAAATATCAATTAGATCATAAAAGTAAAGTAGCTGCTGCAAAGTATCAAGACGGTAAAAAACCAGCTATTTCGAATAAAAAAGAAAAGCTAAATCAGATTCGAGAAGCATATTTGCAGAAGCAAAAAGACACAAAAGAGTCTGGTGAATGATAAGAAAGCATTATAGCAAAAGGATTATTGAGTGTTTGCTCAATAATCCTTTCTTTGTGAATGGACAACTTGAATGGACGACGCCATTATTTGGGTTTTGAACGGGATCAAAGGATTGAATATTACTTTGTTGAATATAAACTATGAGCTGTTTTTAAAAAATCGTCACGAGAATATACATAACCATCATAGGAGGAATCCTCATGTCAAAAAAATCTACGGAATTAATTATGAACGGAGTCAAAAAGTATGGTCCGGCAGTAGGGAAGTTTGCACTTGCTCATAAAAATGAAATTGTTGGAGCATTTGGTGCACTTGGTGTAACGGAACAACTTAGAAAGCGTACGAATAAAGAATCAAATCCTGAAAAAGCAAAAGAAAAAATCATGCATCCTCGAAAGAAGAGATATCAATATTATTTAACAGAGGTGATCCCTACAGTAGATACTCGAAATCGAGACGAGTTGTTCCAATATAAGTTAGAAGTGGAGCAATGCATTCAACAAATTAAATTTGAGAAGGCGCAGGACATCGTCATCAAAAAACAGATTCATGAGAGTCGGATAAAAGAGTGGGATGCAGTTCTCTCTCAAATCGTGAGCCAGATGACCGTGAAAGATTATATGGAATATCTAAAGTTCTTTAACAATCCTGAATATCAAAGCGAGTACTTTAAAGACTTTGAAGGAGATGTTGAGAAATTTAAAAAGCTAAATACTGTCGAACAGTATGATACGTTAGTCCGTTATATTCATGAAAAAACAAATATCGATATAGAACAAATCAAAAAAGATTTTTCGGCTCCTGTTTGATTTACCTTGATCCGCTCTTGTTCCTCATTCGTTATAATCGAGGATGTAACGAATGAGTGGGGGTGAGGTCATTGGGCTGGAATTTAGAAGTCGCGGAAGCGAAAAGTGAGTACTTAACAGAAACGGATTTGTGGCGCTTCACGCAACAGTTTTTAATGAACGCGACACATACGACGACATACAAGCATATGCTCATGAAAGCGTTACTTGAATGCACGACCGAATTGAGTGATTCCGGGATATTGACGTTCCAGCAAATTTCAAAACACGTGACGAAGATGTATTGGAATTTGATCGTGACGCACGGATTGCGACAAGTGAATCAGACTGGAAAGATGAGTTCGGTGGAACAAACAATGCTCGCATTTCAAGCGACGCATGAGATTCCGTCTTCATGGAACTTTGACCGTCTGCCAGATGAGCAGCAGCAACAATTGATTCGAAACGTGAATCAATTCTATAAAAAGTATGTGTATGGCTCGTTCTATGCTTCGTTCGAGGGGACCGTCTATTCATTCAATCGGAAAGAAGAGTGGGTCAAACTTGTGCCGTGCTATGTCATTTTTTTCGAGAAATATAAGCGTGTATTGATGAATGTCACGAATTATCAACTCGCCGTCTTTTTAGAAAAATACAATACTCGTGAAGCGATGGAGCAGATTTTGAGTAAAATCGAGTTCGTCTCGGCCCGGCAATCGCTCGACGAGTTTAAACAGATTTTACTGAGTCACGGTCACGCCATCTGTTTTTATTGTATGAAGCCGCTCAAACAGATTCATGTCGATCACTTTATTCCGTGGTCGTATATACAGAATGATGTCTTATGGAATTTTGTCCTCGCTTGTCCGACTTGTAATACGAGCAAGAACAATCGAATGGCGAAGATTGATTATCTTTATACGCTTGTGGAACGCAATCAGGAGTTGCGAGTGTCCGAGCAGATGAACACGTATAAAGAGGCGAAATTGATTCACCTGTACGACTATGCTGTGCAAAATGGGTTTGAAGCCAACTGGGTACCTAAGACATGAGACAAGTCGAATCTTGATTAATGAGATTCGACTTGTCTTTCGTTATACTTCCACGTGTGATCGCTTCGTTATGGTGAAGGGAGACAGTACAGTCGTTCAAGGATGACTTTCTGCTAAAAGATAAAAGTTAAATATGGTATAATAAGTAAATTATAAAATTGGATGGATTTAACTTTTTAATTCATGGAGGTTATGTGATGACGATTAGTTTTCAACAAATGAACGAATCAGAGTTTGATACTTATTTAGAGTTTTTAATACCTGACTATGGTTCAGATTTCGCGAAAAATTTTATGATTCCGTTAGAAAAAGCGATGGACGATTCTCGTGAACTGATAACGAATTTATTTCCAAAAAAACAAGCAACCGAAGGACAGTATGTATTTCATGTTTTCTGTCACGAAGAAAATGAGAGAGTGGGAGTGATCTGGTACAGTTTTCAAAAAGAGACCAATAAAGCTTTCATCTACCACATTTACATAAACGAATCTCATCGAAAAAATGGATACGGTACAGCCACACTAAAAATGGTAGAAGACAGTGTAGTGAAAGATTTAGGTGCACATTCAGTCGGACTCAGTGTGTTTGGATCTAATGAACACGCGTGTGAGTTATACAAAAAGATGGGCTACTCAATTTCGTCGATTGCGATGGACAAAAAGCTGTAGATTAGACGTTATATCAGGGGGAATCTACGTGGGGAAAATTTTAAAAGTGACATTGATTATTGTCGGGGTGATCGTATTAGGAATTTCTGTCCTTGCATTCTCGTTTGTTCAATCCATGAAGCCGGACAAAGATGAAGAAGAAAAAGTGAAACAGCAAGCAGAGATCTATTTAGAAGAACATTTTGATGATCAGTTTGAAATATATGATGTGTATTTTGATAACATGGGTAATTTTAATTTCGACTATGCAGCCGAAGTTGTAGATAAAAGAAATCAAACGAGATTCTTTGTTTATTATGATGATGCAACAAGACAAATGATTGATACGTATGCTGCTGATAAATGGGCAGATGAATTAGAGAAAGAAATCACACCTTACGTAAAACAGAATTTTGGGGACACTACTGATGTTTTCGCTCTTTATGACGAAGAGATAGGTAACAAGCTAGGTCTTGAACCGTCTAATCCAGGGAGCTATAAAGAACATGACGCTGTACCTACGATTGGAATTACACTCCGTAGAAAAAAACAAGATGATGATGAAGTCCTATTTAATGATTTTATATCGTATTTAAAAACTGAAGATAAACTACAGCATGGGTATGTGATGCTAGACTATATTGCGGAAAATGGCGAGCTGTTGGAAGAAAACTATGGATGGAATAAAGAATTTTAAATAGGACTTCGGTTCAGAATAGGACTCAGAGATATCGAAGATAAAGCATTCAGGAAATCGGGTGTAAATATGAATAAAGCAAGGTTAAAACGGGTGCTCCAGCATGCCGATGTAAGTGATCCAGCCTTTCTCGGTTCAGGGGCATGGCATGATGCGTGGAAAGTAGTGAAAGAGAATCGCGAGCTTGTCTTGCGCATCCCAAAAGACATTGCCTACGGAAAGTCTATCTCGTTTAACGAAGAGGAACTAACCGCAGAATACGCCGCTACGAAATTGTACTACCAGTCTGTCAATCAAGCAGTAAACGGAGCCGCACCAGACTTTTACGAGTTCTATGTATCAGCTGATCTCACCTATACGTTAGAGTCGTATGGGGGAGAACAGATTGACTTGCATACGATGACAAAGGAACAAGTACTGCAGATTGGTAAACAAATAGGGGGAATTTACCGGAAGACAGATCAAGTTTCTCAAGAAATCAGCGGATTGGGTTACTTGACGTGGACAGAAGAAAAAGGGTTGCACGGTGTGTTAGAGGGGGAACTCCACGCCTTCATCCAAGAAGAAAGTGCGGAACATATAGCGGATTATGAGACGTTATGTACTGTATATCCACAGTTTCAGGATGAAAAAGTCCCACAAGCTTTAATAGCAGCGACGGAGCTACGAAATCAGCAAGTCGTGAATATAAGTCTCGTCAATCAAGACGCTTCTCCAGAAAACATTTTGTTGCGGGACGACCAGGTCTGTTTGATCGATCCCTATCCGAGTTTATATGCTCCAAGAGGAATGGCGGGTAATTTTATGAACCTGTATGAGACATTCTTTCTTGTTCTTTCGCAGACAGAGCGATATAAAAAGCATCGGTTCGATTTATGTGAGCAACAATTAAAAGGAATGGCTGAAGGGTTTCTTGCCGGGTACAGTGAAGGGAATAAAGCAGTGATCCGTGAGGTGAGAGGCGAGCAATTACTCCAGCTGCTTGAAACAGCTTTTATTCACCATCAGTTACTCTTAAAAGATATAACCCCCGAAGACATCATTCGTTACGGGGACAGGCAAGCAATTGAAGCTCGCTTATTTGTATTATGCGAGGAGCTGAAACGGTTTGCTGCGTCTCAAATAAAATAAAAACATGAACCTTGGGCCGATGGCATAAAGGTTCATGTTAAAAGTTTAATACGTAGATTTACTACCTCGCATGTGATCCGTGGTTACAAGTTTAGTAAATCAGCTACGATTTCAGCACTTCCATCTTGAAACATGAACAATCCGAGTGCGATCAACAGACCACCGACGACAAGTGTGCCAATCCGCAGGAGGCCGTTCGTGTTCTTTTTGAATACGGCACGAATTACGAGCCAGCCACCGATCAACAGCATCAAGAAATACCAAAATCCCATAACCATTCCTCCTCTTCCTGTAATTGAGTCTAGTTTACATAAATTTTCCAATGCACACTGTAGGGCTCGCGACTGATTTAATCTCAGTCCAAGACGGGTACATAACCTCTATGTGCAAATGAAGGGGAGAGTGACCACTATGCGGAAAACCATCGTCATCGCGGGGGCGAGCGGCTATATCGGCTCGAACGTGATGGAACATTTAAAAGAAGAGTACGACATTATCGCCTTGTCCCGCTCGACGAAGAACAAAGAAGACGAAGACCACATCACGTGGCGGTCGTGCGACTTGTTCTCGTACGAACAGACGCGCGAGGCGTGTGAGGGGGCGGACTACGCCATGTTCCTCGTCCACTCGATGATCCCGGACGGCGGGTTGACGCAGGCGACGTTCGAAGACATGGACGCGCTGATCGCTGACAACTTCGCCCGAGCAGTGAGCGCGAACGATATCGAACAGATCGTCTATTTGAGCGGCATCATTCCGAAAGAGTCGAAGACGTTGTCACGGCACTTGAAGAGCCGGCTCGAGGTCGAACGCATCCTCGGCGGGCAAGGTGTCCCGGTGACGACGATCCGGGCCGGGCTCATCATCGGTCCGGAAGGGTCGTCGTTCCCGATTCTCGCGAAACTCGTCAAACGACTCCCGGTCATGATCCTCCCGAACTGGACGAAGACGGAGACACATCCAATTGATTTGCGAGAAGCGGTCCAAGCGCTCATCTCGGTCGTCGGGGCCGAGTCGCTGTACGACCATCATATCGACATCGGTGGTCCGGAAGTGATGACGTATCGAAAGATGATCGAAGATACGGCTGACGTCATGGGCAAACGTCGCGTCATGATCGACTTCCCGTTCCCGACAATCAAGCTGTCGCGCCTTTGGGTCATGGCGGTCACAGGTGAGCCGAAAGATACTGTCTATCCGCTCGTCGAGAGCATGGGTCACGCCATGGTCGCGAAAGATACGACCGGTGTCAAACAAGGCGAGATTCCGTTCAAAGAAGCGGTCGAGCATGCGCTCGAGGAAGAAGCGAAGCAGAAGGCGAGTGACAAGAAGAAGAAAAAAGCGCCGCAACAGTATACGGTCCGTTCGATTCAACGCTTCGGTCTGCCAGACGATAAATCGGCTGCCTGGATGGCCGACGAATATTTCGAATGGCTCGGGCGGATCGCTTATCCGCTCATCCAGACGACGAAAGAACAGGATGATTGGGAGATTGCGCTCCTCCGTCCGTCACTCGTCGCACTCCACTTGTCGCTTGAAGATGCGGCGACGGACGACATGGCCTCATTCGAGATCGATGGGGGACTGTTCGCGAAGCTGACCGAGGACGACAAGACCGGCCGCCTTGAGTTCAGGCGACTCCCTGACTCGGACGAGGGGCTTATCGCCATCCACGAGTTCGTACCGGCCATGCCGTGGTGGTTCTATACGAAGACGCAGGCGAAAGCCCATCTCGTCGTCATGTGGCTATTCGGCCGCCACGTCCGCTTGCTCGGGGAAGAGTCGGACGAGGGTGACCAAGTCGTCGAAGCACCAACCAATTAACGAAGACGTGTCCATCGCGTGATGGATACGTCTTTTTGGTTTGTCGATTATGTAAACGTTTCTTCTGTGACGTTTACAAGAAGTGGTGACAGGCGTACACTGAACTTGTTTTCGAACTAATGGAAAGAAGGAATGTAAGATGGAAAATTTAATGAGTAAGCGTGAGGCGTGGCAAAAAGACATCTCGGCCGGGATCACCGTCGGGGTTGTCGCCGTTCCGCTCGCGATGGCGTTCGCGATCGCCTCGGGCGTCGGACCGGTGTACGGCCTTTATACGGCCATCATCGCCGGCATCCTCGTCAGCCTGTTCGGGGGCTCGACGTTCCAAATCGCCGGACCGACCGGCGCCTTCATCCCGATCGTCTCGGGCGTTATGCTGGCGCATGGCTACGAAGGGCTGCTCGTGACGACATTTCTCGCTGGGATCTTGCTGTTTCTTATGAGCGTGCTCCGCGTCGGCCGGCTCATCCGCTTCATGCCGCGCGCCGTCACGATCGGCTTTACAGCGGGGATCGCCGTCGTCATCTTCGTCGACCAGCTCGATGAACTGTTCGGCATCACGTTCGAGAAGGCGCCGCACTTCCACGAGAACGTCCTAAAACTCGTCACGTCACTCCCCGAGGCGAGTCTCTGGCCGATCGGTATCGCGGCTATCGGCTTCTTGACGCTCTGGCTCGTCCCGAAACTGCCCGTAAAATTGCCGCTTCTGTTGATGGCGATGCTCGTGCCGACGTTTATCAGCCTCGTCATCCCAGGGGAGGTCGCGACGATCGGCAGCGCCTACGGAGGCATCCCGAGCGGACTGCCTGACTTCAACTGGCTCACGATCGACCTCGACTTGATTGCGACGCTGCTCCCATCGGCGTTCGCCATCGCCTTCCTCGGGGCGCTCGAATCGCTGTTGTCAGGTGCGGTCGCGGACGGCATGGCCGGCACGAAGATGAACCCGGACAAGGAACTGTTCGGGCAAGGGCTCGCCAACGTCGTCGTCCCGTTCTTCGGCGGCATCCCGGCGACAGGTGCGATCGCCCGGACGGCGACGAACATCCAAGCCGGAGCCGTCAGCCGTCGCTCGGGTGTCATCCACGGGTTGACGGTGCTTCTCGCCGTACTCGTCTTGGCGCCACTCGCGAGCTACGTCCCGCTCGCCGCACTCGCGCCGATCTTGATGCGCGTCGCTTGGAACATGTCGGAGCGACACCACGTCTTTGAGATGCTCAAGCATCGGTCGGCCGAATCGCTCGTGCTACTTGTCACGCTCGGGCTGACCGTCTTCGTCGACCTTGTCGTCGCTGTCGAGGTCGGGGTCATCTGTGCGCTCGCCTTGTTCGCGAAACGGATGGCCGATACGATCGACGTCCGCGAACAGACGGAACGTTACGTGACGCGCGACGGCCAAGTCGTCTTCAGCGTCGAAGGGCCGCTCTTCTTCGGGGCGATCGAGATGTTCGAGCACGTCCTGCAACACATCCATAATGAGCCCGACGTGTTCATCTTCAACTTCCATCGCTGTCCGGTCATCGATGTGACGGCGGTCGAAGAAGTCCGCCGGGTCGTCCGGGAACTGAAAGCGGCGGATCGTCGTGTCGTTTTCGCCCATTTATCGGAACCCGTGCGGCAGACGCTCGACCATTACGGCGTCCTTGACGGGATTGCGACGTTCGAGACGACGCAAGACGCGATTGACGCGTCTTAACGGACCGACAGGATGTGGCTGAACGGGATGCGGCGCACGTCCGTGTCGAACAGTTCGACTTCGCGTTCGGCGTAATAGATGGCATGGACGTAGCCACGCATAGAGCGGGCGAGACCATCCTCGAACAACGTCAGTTCGACTTGGTCGCCTTCCCGGATGGCCCGTTCGAGTTCGGTCTGCCACAGATAAAGGAGTTGCTCGTCGATGTCGGGCAGCTCGATCTTTTGGACGTGGGCGTAATATTTTTTGAGCAGCGCCACGTGTTCGGGCATGAGGAACGGGATCCACTTCAATTCACCGCGGTCTTTGTAGCGGGTTTGGCTCATGACGGTTCACCTCCTTGTTTATGTCCGCCGATCAGGCGTTGCCGCGTGCGGAGCGGACTGTCTTTCAGTAGACTCGAGGCCGGACGGATCGTGCCGCGGCCGAAGCGGACGTTCAATTGATCGACGAGGTCTAAAAAGTCGAACCGACGGGCCCGGGCCCATTCGTCCTCGAACAACGACAGCTGGACGTGGTCGCTCCGGGGCTCGAGCTTGCCGAGGGCGACCGAGACGTAACGGACCGCCTCGGTCTCGTCCCACGCCTCAAGAAACAGTTGGAACAGGATCGGCAAAAACTCACGCTCGTCCGCTGTGAAGCGGGCGAGCTTTTTTTGTTTGCTGAAGCCGCGCCGCTCGCTCGTCCGGGTGTAGCGGACACCGAGATGGATGCTGCCGCCGACGAGCCCCGACTGCCGCATCCGCATCCCGACCTCGACGGCGATCGCCTGCAAGACGAGTCGGATCGAACTTTCCGTCGTATAGTCTTTCATGAGCGTGATGCCGTGGCCAATCGTCCGGGGCCGTTGGCGTTTCGCCCCGAACAGCGAACTCGCCGGCAGGATCGTCGGCGACTCGTCGATGCCCCAGGCGTGGTGCCACAGCTCGGCGCCGATGACACCGAACTTATCGTGCAACACGTCGAGCGGATAACGGGCCAGGTCGCCGATCGTGTCGATGCCGAGCCGATGGAGATGGACCGCCATCTTCGCCCCGACGCCCCACATCTTCTCGATCGGCGCCGGATGGATCAATCGTTCGACGTCGTGGAGGGCACAACTGGCGACACCGGTCGTTTTGCCATGCAAGTCGAGGACGAGTTTGGCGAGGACGTTGTTCGGTCCGATCCCGATCGTGACCGGGACGCCGGTGTAGCGGAAGACGGTCGAGCGGATGAGGCGGGCGACGTGGTCATCGTTCCCGAACAAGCGCTCCGTCCCCGTCAAGTCGACGAGCGTCTCATCGACCGAGTAGACGCGGATCGCCTCAGGCGGTGCGAACTGGTGCAGGATGTGGACGATTTGCACCGATACGTTCAAGTAGTGGCTCATCCGGGCCTCGGCGTAGAGGACGTGCCGTCGTTCATGCCAAGGCAGGCGGTCGATGTGAAAGCGCCGGGAGCCGGTCTTGATGCCGAGCCGTTTCAGCGGCGGGGTCGCGGCGAGGACAAGGGCGCCGCTGTCCTGTAAGTTCGATAAGACGACGAGCTTCGTCTTGTACGGGTTCAAGTTACGGGCTGCGCACTCGCAGCTGGCATAAAATGAGACGCTGTCGACACAGAAGATCCGCCGGCGCATGATCCCATCTCCTTTTTCACGAACAAATGTTCTGTTTTTCTTATCGTATCACGGTCTCAAACCGTCTCAAATAGAAAAATGAAAATAAACTTGTAAATATATTTTGAAATTTACCCAATTTTTATAGGAATTTCACAATTTAAAAACCATCTTTTAGGAAGTTTTCGTAAAAAAGTCTCCGAAATGAGCAAAATTTCGCTATAATAGACGGGTATGGATTTGACAATGACTGTGAACTAAATGGAGGCTACAACGTGATTCAGTTTGTAAAGCAATTGACGAATGACCAGAGCCGGCGCTTGAAAGGCTATCAGCGACGCGTCGACCGGATCAACCAATTAGAGACAACGATGCAGGCGCTCTCGGACGACGAGATGCGCACATATACCGAAACATTGAAAGCAAAAATCGCCGACGGCGCCAAAGTCGATGATGTCGCCGAAGAAGCGTTCGCCCTCGTCCGTGAGGCGGCGGTGCGTGTCTTAGGCATGCGTCACTATGACGTCCAGCTCATCGGCGGGTTCGCCCTCCTCGAAGGGAACATCTCAGAGATGCCGACCGGGGAAGGGAAAACGCTCGTCGCCGCGCTCCCGAGTTACGTCATAGCACTTGAAGGCAAAGGCGTCCACGTCATCACCGTCAACGAATATCTCGCGACGCGTGACGCGAACCAAATCGGGCAGATCCACGATTTCCTTGGTCTCTCGGTCGGTTTGAACGTTCCTGAGATGGAACAGAGTGACAAGCACGCTGCGTACCAGGCCGACATTACATACGGCGTCGGGACCGAGTTCGGGTTCGACTACTTGCGCGATCACTTGGTCGGGTCACCGGAAGAGCGCGTCCAGCGCCCGTTCCACTTCGCCATCATCGACGAAGTCGACAGCATCTTGATCGACGAGGCGAAGACGCCGCTCATCATCGCCCAAAAAGACCGCTCGCACATCCGCTTGAAGGAGTTGGCGCAACGTGTCGTCACCGAGCTCGACGAGGCGGACTACGAAGTCGACCTCGAATCGAAATCGACGGCGCTCACCGACTCCGGGATCTTGAAAATCGAAGACATGTTCGCGGTCGACAACTTGTTCAGCGCCGAGCATCAAGTGCTCTATCACTACCTCGTCCAAGCGCTCCGGGCGAACGTCTTGTTCGAACTCGACGTCGACTATATCGTCAAAGAAGACAAGATCGAGCTCATCGACTTGTTCACGGGACGGATCATGGAAGGACGCAGTCTGTCGGAAGGACTCCATCAGGCGCTCGAGGCGAAAGAAGGCGTCACGATTACCGAAGAGAACAAGACGACGGCCGAGATCACGATTCAGCATTATTTCCGGATGTATCCGCTCATCGGAGGTATGACCGGGACGGCCCAGACGTCTCGCCAAGAGTTTTTGAAGACGTACAACATGGATGTCGTCCAAGTGCCGACGAACCGGCCGCGTTTGCGCGAAGACCACCCGGACCGCATCTTTATGACGGTCGACCAAAAGTATGCGGCCGTGACGGAGAAAGTCGTCGAGCTGCATGAGACGGGACGCCCGGTGTTGATCGGCACGACGTCGATCGCCCAGTCCGAGGCCATCAGTAAACACTTGTCGAAACAGCGGATTCAGCATGAGGTGTTGAACGCGAAGACGGTCACGCAAGAAGCGGACATCATCGCCGACGCCGGACGCTTCGGCAAAGTGACGATTGCGACGAACATGGCCGGTCGCGGGACCGATATCATGCTTGATACGAAATCAAAAGAAGCGGGGGGCTTGTTCGTCATCGGGACGGAACGCCATGAGTCGCAACGTGTCGACAACCAGCTCCGCGGTCGTTCGGGACGCCAAGGCGATCCCGGCGCGACACAGTTCTTCGTCTCGCTCGAAGATGAGATCGTCAAACGCTACGCGATCCAAAAACTAGAGCGCATCGAGAAGAAACTGAAGCCGAACGAGCATGGCGAAGTGTTATCGAAAGACGCGGCTGACGTCATCGAGTACGCGCAGACGACGATCGAAGGACTCGGCGTCTCGATTCGGGACTACTTGTTCAAGCTCGACGACGTCTTGAACGAACAACGGAAAATCATCTACACGATCCGCGATCAGGCGGTCAACGCCGACGCTGCGGCGATCACGAACAACGTGCTCGGCATGATGCATCTCGCTTTAGCGAACAGTATCGACATGCACGTCTCGGACGAGCTCGTCCCAGAAGAGTGGCCGCTCGACGAGTTGAAGACAGACCTCGTCTACTTGACGACACGCGAGCCGGTCTGGTCAGATGAGATCGCCGACTCGTTGGAATTGAAGGCAGATCTTGCGCCGTGGATCGACGACATCGTCAAAACGGCCGAGGCCCGTCTTCAAGCCGAGGAAGTCGTGACGTTCGTCAAAGAATCACTGTTACGGGCGTTGGACGGGAAATGGACGGACCACCTCACGACGATGAGCGGATTAAAAGAAGGCATCGGACTCCGCAGTTATGGGCAGGAAGACCCGAGTCGTCAGTTCGGTAAAGAAGGATTTGAGATCTTCGAACAGACGTATGTCAATATTGCCCGTGAAGTGACGACGGAAGTATGTCAGCTCGACCGCTATTTCGTCACGCAATTGGAGGAGGAGTAATATGTTAGGATTTCGTAAACGTAAACAGATCGATACAGGGAAGACCGAGACAGGGCGTCAACTGACGCTCGTGATCGACAGCGACATGGGGATTCCGAAAGAAGACGAGTACATGTTCCGCTATCACGCGAAGCGGCTGCCGGCGCTCCTCGACAACCAACTGTCGATCGAGCTGTTGCACGCAGAAAACTTAATGGACGGCCTGTCACTCGTCGCCTTGTTCCGAAACACGCTTCCGAGCTCGTTCGAAGTCAATGAATTGCCGGTTCTCCTCTTGAACAAAGACAACGTCCCGCTCGGACGGAAAGTATTGAGCCGTGTCGACCTTCCGAGCTTCGAGCCGTGGACGAGCAAACCGGTCTATTTGGACTTTTTTGCAGATGAACTGTTCGGCGAGTTTGAAGCGGAAGAACTGACGTCGATGCGACTCGTCTTCCAAATGAATCCGATCGATCCGTTACAGATGCTTCTAGATGAGGAAGTCGAACAATTTTCGAACACGGCGTGGCAACAGCTTCGTCGCACGAACGTGTCGACACCGCCCGTCGGCGAGAATGAGTTCAATTTGATGCTCGTCTCGGTCGAAACAAGTGAGACGAACGTCACGGCGACGTTGCTTCTCCGTAACGGCTATGAGCATGAACTGAACGTTGAACAGTTACCGCTCGAACTCGTGAGCGGGGACGAGGCGATCGCGAACACGACGATTCGCTTGAGCGAGCCGGTCCAAGGCAAACATGCCTATCCGGTCTCGGTCGTCTTCGCAGACGTCATCGCGGACGGTCCGTTCACGGTCCGCATCAAACAATAAGCAGTACGATAGACGACCCGGCTCTCGATAAAAAGCCGGGTCTATTTTTGTGTCAAAAAAGTGAACAAAACCCCTTACGAAACGTTGGGAATTGCTGTATAATCAATCACGAAAGCGTTTACATTATATGCGTAAAACATCAGGATTCATTTTTCGGGGCCGATGGGGATCGGCTACACAGTTTAAAAGGGGACATCACACATGATTACATTCTTTATTGCCTTAGCTATTTTAATTGTCGGGTACATCGTCTACGGCCGTTACGTCGAGAAGACGTTCGGCATCAAGGAAGAGCGGACGACGCCCGCCTATGCGTCGCAGGATGGCATCGACTACGTGCCGATGGGGAAAAAACGGAACTCGATGATCCAACTGTTGAACATCGCTGGCGTCGGCCCGATCTTTGGTCCAATCATGGGGGCGCTCTACGGTCCGGTCGCCTTCCTGTGGATCGTCTTCGGATCAATTTTCGCGGGAGCGGTGCACGACTACTTGACGGGGATGATCTCGCTCCGTAACAACGGGGCGCACTTGCCGCAGCTCGCCGAGAAGTTCCTCGGCCGCTCGCTCCGCCATATCGTCAACGGGTTCGCCCTGTTACTACTGCTCCTTGTCGGGACGGTGTTCGTCACGTCACCGAGTAACATGATCAACAACTTGTTCGACGGCAACGCGTCGACGCTCGTGTTCGTCATTTTTGCCATCTTTGCCTATTACATCTTAGCGACGCTCCTCCCGGTCGACAAAATCATCGGCCGCATCTATCCGTTCTTCGGGGCGCTCCTCATGATCAGCGCAATCGGGATTGGGGTCAGCTTGTTCGTCCAAGGCTATCAAATCCCAGAGATGACATTGACGAACATGCACCCGGACGGCTTGCCGATCTGGCCACTCTTGTTCTTCACGATCTCGTGCGGCGCACTCTCGGGCTTCCACGCGACGCAGTCGCCGATCATCTCGCGGACGACGATGAAAGAGAGCAATGGCCGCAGCATCTTCTACGGCATGATGATCGTCGAGGCCGTCATCGCGATGATTTGGGCCGGAGCGGCCATGGCCATCTTCGAGCCAGGCGAGTTGCTCGGACTCATCAGCGCAGGTACTCCGGCACTCGTCGTCCAGGAAGTGGCGACACTCATGCTCGGCAGCATCGGCGGCACGCTCGCCATCCTCGGCGTCATCGTCTTGCCGATCACGTCAGGCGACACGGCGTTCCGCAGTGCCCGGATGATTATCGCCGACTACTTGAAAATCGCACAGAAAAAGTTCTCGTCACGTCTTTGGATTGCGCTTCCGCTCTTCGCGATCTCATATGTTTTGACGAATATGGACTTCCAGATGCTTTGGCAGTATTTCAACTGGGCCAACCAGACGACGGCGGTCATCGCCTTGTTCGTCGGGGCGATGTACTTGTACATTAAAGGACGCAACCATTGGATCGCACTTATTCCAGGGACGTTCATGCTATATGCGGTTTGGTTCTACATTCTCACAGCACCGATAGGCTTCAAGATGGATGGGGTGATCCCGTACGTCATTTCGACAATCGGTACAGTGACGCTGCTCGTCTTGTTCCACATGCGCGCACGGGCGATGCGGGCACAAAATATGGAATGTGACGTTCCGGTGAAAGAAGTCGCTTAATCGAGGACACGGGTTTTTACAGACCCGTGTTTTTGTTTGCAACAAAATTGGGGAATATCCATAATAGAGGCAAGGAAAGAAAGGTGGGACCCGAATGGATCAAGAGAAACTAAAAGACATGCTCCATGCCGATACGCTCGGAGAAGAAATCGCGAGCGCCGTCACGCACGGACTAGGGGTCATCTTCAGCATCGTCGCTCTCGTCCTACTCGTCACGACCGCGACTGAGACCGGTAGCACAGGCAACGTCATCGCGGTGAGCGTGTTCGGGGTATCGATGATCTTGTTGTACTTGTTCTCGACGCTCATGCATGCGATCCCACATCCACGGGCTAAGCGGGTGCTCCAAGTGTTCGACCACGCTGGGATTTACTTATTGATTGCCGGGAGCTACACGCCGTTCGCACTCGTGTCGCTTCAGGGAACGCTCGGATGGGTGTTATTCGGCATCGTTTGGGGCGTCGCCATCTTAGGCATCGTCTGGAAAATGTATTCGACCGGGAAGTACATGTGGGTATCGAACGTGACGTACCTTGGGCTCGGGTGGATTTGTATCATCGTGATCCGTCCGCTCTACGAGTCGCTCGGCCATCAAGGGTTCATGTTGCTGCTTGCTGGTGGGCTCGCTTATTCGGTCGGGATCGTGTTTTACGTCTGGCAGAAACTGCCGTTCAATCATGCGATTTGGCACTTGTTCGTGCTCGCCGGGAGCGTGTTCGTCTTCCTTAGTATTTTGCTCTACGTCGCACCGAATACAGGCCTGTGAACCAGACGTCCGTGAGGGCGTCTGCTTTTTTGTAAAGTTGGCGAATGACGTGGTGGAAACGGTTACAAAAAAGCAGACGGATTGCCGTTTGTATGTCATAATAATTTCAGACATCGTCATAGAGATAGATGGGTGTATACGCAAGGGGGAAAATCTGATGGAAAAAGTGTTACGCGATGGATTTATTTACATGTCTCAAAACAAAGCACTCAACAGTTTGGCTAAAAAGTACGGGCTTCGGTTCGGGGCGTCACGATTTGTGGCGGGAGAAGATTTCAAGACGTCGGTGCCGACGATTCGCGAACTGAACGCGAAAGGGTTATCGGTCACGGTCGACCATCTAGGGGAATTTATTACGACGGTTCACGAAGCGAACCAGAACCGTGACGAGATCATCCGTGCCATCGAGATTATGGCCGAAGAGAAGCTCGACGCCTACATGTCGCTCAAGCTGACGTCACTCGGATTCGATATTTCGGACGAGTTGATCGAGGACAACATGCGTCAAATCTTGACGACGGCCAAGTCGGTCGGCGTTTTCGTCGCCATCGACATGGAAGACGAGTCGCGCTGCGAGAAGACGCTCGACTTGTTCAAGAAGTTGAAAGCGGACTTTGACGGACTCGGGACGGTCATCCAATCTTACTTGTACCGCTCGGAAGACGACATCAATCATCTCGCGCCGCTCAAGCCGAACCTCCGTATCGTCAAAGGGGCTTACAAAGAGCCGGCGACGGTCGCTTTCCCGGAGAAAGAAGACGTCGACCACAACTACTTGAAGCTCGTCAAACTCCATCTTGCGAACGGGAACTACGCCTCTATCGCGACCCATGACGACCACATGATCGATGCCATCATCGAGCATGTGAAATTGAACAACATCCCACTCGACCAGTTCGAGTTCCAAATGCTGTATGGCATCCGGGTCGAGCGTCAACTCGAGCTCGTCCGCCAAGGCTATAAAGTCCGGGTCTACGTGCCGTACGGCCGTGACTGGTACGGTTACTTCATGCGCCGCCTCGCCGAACGTCCGGCCAACGTGGCGTTCGTGTTAAAAGGAATGGTCAAAAAATGAGGAAAGCACACAAGTTCATATCGAACTTGTGTGCTTTTTTATGGAGTTCTTATGAGGCGTTATTCCTGCTCGTCATCTTCTCGATTTTCGACCCAGAAATCTGGACCGATTTGATCAGATAGCCAGAAGAAAAGCTCTTTTTCATGTTCTGGATGTGAATCATGCAAGGCACCCGGGTCAAATACATACTGTTTATTTTGAATGAACTTGTCTCGGATGTAATCGGTCATATGATACGGGCCATACCCATAGGAAGTATTTATATCAGGCGAAGGATTTTCTTCCATGCGAATTGACATATGTGTTTCGGCTAAAAACGTAAACATTCTCGCGAGGGCGAGATAGCCTTCTGCGTTGCCGACGAAATTGACCCCAGCTGCATTCAGACTGACTTCCATTTTAGCCTCATGAGAAAAGTAAGGATCGAACTCTAACCTGTCTTCATCGTACGCTTCATACTCATCATCGCTGTGCTGGTTTGTCATCGATTGGCCTCCATTTTTACCTATTCGTCATTAGTATACTCGTCAGATGACATATTACTTTCCACGTTCGGCCTTGTCTAGTAAGAGTCGTTCTAGAACTAGAACATACACTAGAGCAACAAGAATGCCTACTGTACCTGGCAGTACAGCAACCAAGGGGTCAGCGAGAGCTGCTTTTGGGAGTAGATAAGTCAACAATGATTTCACCCCGAAGAGTATCACAAGGGACGAAAGCAAGACGAACGTGATTGTTTTCTTATGTATGTTCCCAAAAAACTGCCGTCCCGTTTCCTTTTCTTTCGTTATGCCTAACCAAGATAGCATGTACAGCACCTCCTAAAGTAATAGACCACTCTATTAAATCGATTTTTTAATCAAAAGATGTTTTCCTAATAAGCGGTCAATTTCGCTTTGCTCGACTTCAGTGATTCCAGCTTTCGATTTCGGAATAATCAACGCTTCATCGTCTTCAAAATATAGAAAGCGATGCGTCTCGTTCTCGTTCACTTTGAGAATGGACGTCCAAGGGACTTGAGTCGTTCGATTGATTTTGCCATGAACGACATGCATCTCGACGTGACTGTCAGAAAGTTGGAGCGTGATGTCTGTTGGCCAGGCACTGTCTTTATTAACTAGACGAAATTGCCGAAGGGCGAATGGTGCATATAAATCCTTCAGGAGCGGTCTGAGCAACAGCGCAAACAAAATCCCTACACCGATTACAGTGAGTGAAAATAAAGCGATCGACTCGGGGGGAGGTAGAATAAAAGTTGTAGCTAAATATCCGAGCAGGAATGCAGGGGCACTCATAAAAATCAACCATATTTTGCGGCTCTTCTTATGTTGATTTGAATGGTGAATCATGTCCTGTTGAAATGATAGAACATCTTCAAGCGTCAGTTTATACGTTGTGACCATTTGAGCTACTCCTTTCTGATCAAGTCATATACGTGTAAGTCTAGAAACATTGGACCATGTCTGTCTTTAGGTGACATAGGTAACTAGAGTGTGATATTTAAGTTTTGTTGTAATAAGTAATTGATTTTATTTTGTTCCGTCTCGCTCAGCATTTGGTTTTGCTTCGGTACAACAATCGTTTCTCTTGCCTCAACGTACAGGTAATGATTTGTCTCGTCCCCACTCACTCGTTCAATCGCGTCCCATGCGACTTGAAGGCGTTTATTGACGTTGTTGTGGAGTGAATTGCGCTCAATCCCGTTTTCGTTGATGTACAACGTGATGTCACGTGGCCATTTCGTCTCTTGTTTCAGTAGATAGCGGAATTGCCAAAGTGTGATGTTTACATACGCTTTTTTTAAGAAGGGGAACAATAGAAGCGCTAGGAACAAACTTGAACCGATGGCGAGTCCGAGGAATAGGGGGACAGAAATCGTTTGAGGTAACAAAAAAATTGTGAGCAAGAATCCCCATAATACTGTAAGCAACATCAATACAATCGTGACGTGTCTAGCTCTTCTTTTATGGTAATCGGAATTTTCGATGAAGTTTTTTTGTAAGGCGAAAAAATCATCTTTTGTCAATTGAAAATGAATCATCAAGCGTTGGCTCCTTTCTTCCGTATAATCGTCTAAATGACTGGACTAATTCCTGCAAATAACGTTAACATACGCTGGGTTAATTTCCCATAAAAAAAGCCCAGTGACTGAACACTGGGCCATCTTACAAGATTATCCGTTTACGACCGTACCACCGTTGACGTGCATGACCTGCCCGCTGACGTACGTCGAGTCGTCGCTTGCGAGATAGACGTAAGCCGGAGCGAGCTCTGCCGGTTGACCCGCACGCTTCATCTCAGAAGAGTCACCGAACGTGGCGACTTTCTCGGCCGGGAACGTAGCCGGGATGAGCGGTGTCCAAATCGGGCCTGGTGCGACGCCGTTGACGCGGATCTTCTTCTCGGCCAAGTTTTTGGCGAGCGAGCGTGTGAACGATGTGATCGCACCTTTCGTCGACGCATAGTCGATCAACTGGTCGTTACCTTCATACGCCGTGATCGACGTCGTGTTGATGATGCTCGCGCCTTCGTTCAAGTACGGGAGCGCCGCTTTCGTCAAATAGAACATGCTGAAGATGTTCGTCCGGAACGTCCGCTCGAGCTGGTCGTCCGAGATGTCGAGGAGCGACTCTTGCGGATGTTGCTCGGCGGCGTTGTTGACGAGAATGTCCAAATGGCCGAACGTCTCGAGCGTCTGCTTGACGACGTCTTGGCAGAACGCCGAATCACCGAGATCACCTTGCAGCAACAAGCACGCTTGACCGAGTTCTTCGATCCGTTCCTTCGTCGCCTCGGCGTCCTCGAGCTCGTTTTGGTCTTTGTAGACGATGACCGAGTTTGCGCCTTCGTGGGCGAAGAAGATGGCGACCGATTTCCCGATCCCCGAGTCACCGCCTGTGATGATGGCGACTTTGTCTTTCAATTTGTCGCTTCCTTTATATCCTTCGCGCTCATAGATCGGGAACGGCTCCATCTTCGAATCGATTCCCGGTTGATGGGCTTGCGCTTGTCCGTCCTTCTTGAACGATTCAAAATCCTTGCGGCTTCCGACTGTATTTAAACGATTGTCACTCATATTGTTTAGTCCCCTTTCAAAAATTGACTCAATGTGTCTATACCACACACATCAAAAAATAATCGTAAATCAGAAAAATGGAATGAATTTGAAAAATGAACGCTTGCGAATGAATTGTCATTCATTTATGATAGAAGAGTAAACACGATGGTGATTGCGATTTTTTTTACGCGTGAAATGAATCACTATTCATTCTCATTGAGGGGGGAACAATATGACGAGTCACATCGAACAATCAGCCGACCTCCGTTTGACGAGCAATATCCGTTTTGCGGTCGTCATCGGTTCAGGAGTAATGGGGGCGGGGATTGCGGCCCATTTGGCGAACGCGGGGGTTCGTTCGCTCATGCTCGACATCGTACCACGTGAATTGACGGCGCAAGAAGAAGCGAAAGGACTCACGCTCGAATCACCGGAAGTACGGAATCGGATCGCGTCCGAGAACCGTCACAAGTTGTTGAAACAAACTCCGGCGCCGCTCGCGACGGCGGAACACTTGAACTTCATCGAGGTCGGGAACTTAGAAGATGATCTCGAACGATTGAAAGAAGCCGACTGGGTCATCGAAGTCATCGTCGAACGGCTCGACGTGAAACAGCAACTGTTCGACAAAATCGCACCTTACATCCGCGAAGACGCGATACTCAGCTCGAACACGTCTGGGATCTCGATCGAAGCGATGGCGAGCGCCTTGCCGGAAGGTTTGAAGTCACGCTTCCTCGGGACGCACTTCTTCAACCCGCCGCGCTACTTGAAGCTGCTCGAACTCATCCCGACGGAGAAGACGGCGCGCCCGGTCATCGATTTCATGGCCCGCTTTGCTGAGGACCGTCTCGGTAAAGGCGTCGTCGAGGCGAAAGACACGCCAAACTTCATCGGTAACCGCATCGGCACGTACGGCCTGCTCGTCACGTTCGAGGAGATGTTGAAACAGAACGCGACGATCGGCGAGATGGACTCGATCACAGGACCGCTCATCGGCCGTCCGAAATCAGCGACATTCCGTACGCTCGACGTCGTCGGTATCGACACGTTCGTCCACGTCGCCGGGAACGTCTATGAGGCGCTCGAAGCGGGCGAGGAGAAAGATACGTTCGATGTCCCTGCTGAAATGAAGACGCTCGTCGAAAAAGGTTGGATCGGACAAAAGTCTGGTCAAGGGTTCTATAAGAAAGACGGGAAAGTCATCCAGGAACTCAACTTGAGCACGTTTGAGTACGAACAATTGAAAGCGATTACAGGACCTGAGCTCGACCAAATCAAGTCGCTCCCAGGCTCGAAAGCGAAACTGAAAGGCGCGATCTTGAACAAGGGACGCGTCGGACAGTTGCTCTGGCCGGTGACGGCGAAGACGCTCGTCTACTCGGCACGACTCACAGGTGAGATCAGTGACTCGATCGTCGCCATCGATGACGCGATGAAGTGGGGATTCGGTTGGAAGTTCGGACCGTTCGAGACATGGGACGCACTCGGTGTCGAAAAATCGGTCGCACGCATGAAAGCGGAAGGATATGCCGTCCCGGCGTGGATCGATGAGATGCTCGCTGCCGGACACACTTCCTTCTATAAAGGGGACCAGTATTACGATCAAGCGTCTGGGACGTACGTCGAGAAGACCGTCAACCCGAAAGAATTGAAACTTGCACCGCTCGCCAAGTCGAACGGGATCATCCTCGAGAACGGCGGGGCTCGCCTCATCGATATCGGTGACGACGTCGTCGCCCTCGAGTTCACGTCACCGAACAACGCGATCGGGGTCGACATCATGCAGATGATCGAGCAATCGATCGACCTCGTCGAGCAAGACTTCAAAGGACTCGTCCTCGCCAACGATGGTAAAAACTTCTGCGTCGGCGCCAACCTCGCGATGATGCTCATGGAAGCGGAAGACGAGAACTGGTATGAGCTCGACTGGATCATCAACAAGTTCCAACAAGTCGTTCAAAAAATCCGTTACGCAGGTCGCCCGGTCGTCGTCGCACCTTACGGCATGACACTCGGAGGCGGCACGGAGATCAGTTTGCCGGCAGCAAGTATGCAAGCAGCGCTCGAGACATACATGGGACTCGTCGAAGTCGGTGTCGGTCTCATCCCTGGCGGCGGCGGCAACGTCAACACGTACCGTCGTCTACTTGAACAGACGCCGAAATCGATGCAAAACATCGAGAAGGCGGCACAGCAGACGTTCGAGAACATCGCGATGGCGAAAGTATCGAAGTCGGCGTATGACGCGAAAGCGCTCGGCTATCATCGTCCGGTCGACGGCATCTCGATGAACCGTGACCACTTGACGTTCGACGCGAAACAAACCGTCCTTGGACTTACAGACGGATACGTCGCGCCGATGCGCGAGAAGTTGCCGGTCGTCGGTCGAACCGGGAAAGCGACGCTCGAACTCGCAGCGTACGAGATGTTCTACGGTGGTTATATTTCAGAGCACGACTTGAAGATCGCCAAAAAACTTGCTCACGTCATCAGCGGCGGCGATTTGGCATACGGCACGATGGTCGACGAGCAATACTTCCTCGACATCGAGCGTGAGGCGTTCTTGAGCCTCATCGGAGAACCGAAATCGCAGCAACGGATGCAACATATGCTCGTCAAAGGCAAACCACTTCGGAACTGACAAAAGGGGGACTTAACAGATGAGAGAAGCAGTCATCGTGGCCGGTGCACGAACACCGGTCGGAAAAGCAAAACGCGGGTCGTTCCGAAACGTTCGTTCGGACGAGCTCGCAGGTCACGCCATCAAAGCGACGCTCGAGCGGTCGGGTTATAACGGACCAATCGACGACGTCATCATGGGATGCGCTATGCCGGAAGCGGAGCAAGGGATGAACATCGCCCGTTATGCGGCCGTACGCGGCGGACTATCACACGAAGTACCCGCCGTCACGATCAACCGTTACTGCTCGTCAGGCCTTCAAGCGATCGCGGACGCGGCAGCGAAGATCATGATCGGTCAAGCGACGGCAATCATTGCCGGCGGAATGGAATCGATGAGTCTCGTCCCAATGGGTGGACACGTCATCCGTCCGAACCCGACGATCATGGAGACGGCGCCTGAATACTACATGAGCATGGGCCACACGGCTGAACGCGTAGCGGCTGAGTACAACATCTCGCGCGAAGACCAAGACTTGTTCGCCATCGACAGCCATCAAAAAGCGGCGGCAGCGATCGCAGGCGGCAAGTTCGAAGAAGAGATCGTACCGGTGACGGTCATCGAGCACGTCCTCGGTGAAGACGGGAAAGTCGCGGAACGTGAATTCGTCGTCAAGCACGACGAAGGCGTCCGGGCCAACTCGACGGTCGAAGCACTCGGCAAATTGCGTCCAGCTTTCAAAATCAAAGGGTCGGTCACAGCCGGTAACGCGTCACAAGTATCAGACGGCGCTGCAGCCGTACTCGTCATGGAGCGGGAAGAGGCGGAACGCCAAGGCTTGAAGCCGATGGCGAAGTTCCTCTCGTTCGCAGTCGGCGGGGTCCGCCCGGAAGTGATGGGGATCGGACCGGTCGTCGCCATCCCGAAAGCGTTAGAGATGGCTGGCGTGAAGCTTGAAGAAGTCGGATTGTTCGAGTTGAACGAGGCGTTCGCGAGCCAATCACTCGGCGTCATCCGTGAACTCGGCATCGACCCGTCCAAAGTGAACGTCAACGGCGGCGCGATCGCCCTCGGCCATCCACTCGGTTGTACGGGCGCGAAACTTGCGGTATCGATTCTGCATGAAATGAAACGACGCAATGAGAAATATGGGGTTGTCACGATGTGCATCGGTGGCGGAATGGGCGCTGCTGGCGTCTTCGAATTACTATAAGGGGGAAATGACTATGGAACGTACAGAACACGAATTGATTAAAGGCGGTAGCTTTGTCATTGACGCACTCGACGCGGATCGTCTCTTCACACCGGAAGACTTTTCAGACGAGCATAAGATGATCGGGGACACGACGTCGAGTTTCGTCGACGACCGTGTCATGCCGGTACTTGGACGCATCGAAAAACATGAGTTCGATCTCTCGGTCGAACTGTTGAAAGAAGCGGGCGAGCTCGGTTTGCTCGGTGCCGATGTACCTGAAGAGTACGGCGGTTATCAGCTCGACAAGATCTCGTCATCAATCATCACGGAACGGTTCGCCAAAGCCCGTTCGTTCGCCCTCAGTTACGGCGCTCACGTCGGAATCGGGACGCTTCCAATCGTCTTCTTTGGGACGGAAGAGCAAAAGCATAAGTACTTGCCGAAGCTCGCAACGGGCGAATGGATCGCAGCGTACGCGCTCACAGAGCCAGGCTCAGGGTCGGACGCGCTCGGCGCGAAGTCGACAGCTGTCTTGAACGAGGCTGGAACGCACTACGTCTTGAACGGTGAGAAACAATGGATCACGAACGCAGGCTTCGCTAACGTGTTCGTCGTCTACGCGAAAATTGACGGCGACAAGTTCAGCGCCTTCATCGTCGAACGCGACTACAACGGCGTCTCGACAGGTGCTGAAGAGCAGAAGATGGGCATTAAAGGATCGTCGACGCGGACGCTCATTTTACAAGACGTCGAAGTCCCGGTCGATAACCTGTTAGGTGAAGTCGGTAAAGGGCACGTCATCGCCTTCAACATCTTGAACGTCGGTCGTTACAAACTCGCGGTCGGAGCGGTCGGTTCATCAAAACGTGCATTCGATCTCTCGGTCCAATACGCGAACGAGCGCAAGCAGTTCAAGACGCCGATCAGCCAGTTCCCGCTCATCCAAGAAAAATTAGCGACGATGGCGGCGAACATTTACGCGATGGAGAGCTCGGTCTACCGCACAGGCGGCTTGTTCCAAGACAGCCTCGATGCGCTTGGTGACGAGAACATGCGCGACGGCTCGAAAGTCGCCCAATCGATCGCGGAGTATGCGATCGAATGCTCGCTCAACAAAGTGTTTGCGTCTGAGACGTTCGACTACGTCGTCGACGAAGCCGTTCAAATTCACGGCGGCTACGGCTTCATGACCGAGTACGAGGTCGAAAACTTGTACCGTGACTCACGGATCAACCGGATCTTCGAAGGAACGAACGAGATCAACCGCTTGATCGTCCCGAGCACGCTCCTCAAGAAAGCGATGAAAGGCGACTTGCCGCTCCTCGCCGAAGCACAGAAGCTCCAAAAAGAGCTCATGAGCTACATGCCGCAAGAGCTCGACGGTTCACCGCTCGCGCGCGAGAAGATGCTTCTATCGAACATGAAGAAGATCAACTTGATGATCGCCGGGACAGCCGTCCAGAAATATCAGCAGAACCTCCAAAACGAGCAAGAAATCCTCGCCAAGATCGCCGACATCATCAGCGCCATCTATGCGCTCGAAGCGGCGATTGCGCGGACGGATAAAGCGATTGCGCGGACTGGTATCGATAAGAACCAACAAAAAGTACGTTACACGGAAATCTTCGCCGAGCAAGTGTTCAAGCAAGTCGAGCTCATGGCGAAAGAAGTGTTGTACGCGGCAGCGTCCGGCGACGAGCAACGGATGTTGCTCTCGGCGATGAAGAAGTTCAGCCGCTATCAGCCAATCAACGTCATCGGTACGAAGCGCGAAGTCGCAGCGAGTCTCATCAAAGCGAACAAGTTCATCGTTTGACACTCCCACGGCTAAAGCCGCAAGCTCACCCCTTCGGTATGAGTGGGATTCTGAAGTGCTTGTGCGAACGCAGTCCATTTCTGTTTTGTTCAAGCCTTCAGATGAGGGTGTGCCATCACCCCTCCTGAGACAGACCGTATAGGTTCTCAGGCTGGTCGACTGTTACCATCGACCACAGGTGCGTATCGGATATTCATCGCACCGACTAGATCTCTGTGTTTTTTGAATCCACACGGACAGGAATATGTTCGGTCTTTCGCTTTAATTTTTGCTCCACAAGAAGGGCATGTCTGGGAGGTGTAGGCCGGATTGACAGATTCGACCTTGATGCCTTCGAGCTTTGCCTTGTACGTGATGAATAGTGCCAAGCGATAGAACGACCAGGTGTGCAGGTTCTTGTTGTGTTTACGGCTTGTTCTTGCCGTCTGTCGGATGTTCGCCAATCTTTCGAGGCGGATGACAGAAATCTTGTTCTCTTTCGCGAAGTCGACGATCTCACGGCTCACCTTGTGATCTTTGTCTTTCATCCAGCGCTGTTCTTTGTTGTTCAGCTTCTTGATCGCATCCAGTTTCTTCTGTTGACCGAGCTCTTTCCGTTTCGCACGAAACTTGCGCTTCATATACTTGTTCTCACGCCCGTTCCCGAAGAACCGCGCCTTGTCACGATCTGTCGATGCGACGGCGGGGACTTTCAGGCCGAGGTCGACCCCGAGCACGTTGGTGCCCCCCTTCTCCGTCGTGGGGATCGTGACGGCGATCTGGGCGATCCACTTGTTCGACTTCTTGATGATGCGGAGCGTCCCGAGCTTGTTGGCGAGGAGCGTGGCGTTCCGGTTGTCCGGGTCGACCATCTCGGCGCGGATCGCCGTCTTCTTGACGTTGCCGTCGATCATGATTGGAAGAGAGATCGACTCGAAGTCGAACGAGTAGTTTTGGTTGTTCCAGGTGCAGTACGGCTTCTTGAGGACAGGGACGACCTGGAAGCCCTTCTTCTTCGCCTTTTTGAACATGCTCTTCGCATCCTGGATGGCCTGATTCTTGACGGCGCTCGGCAGATCGGAACTCACGTTTTTGCTCGTCAGCTTTAAGTTTTCTCGAGCCTGCACCATGTCCGAGACGAGCTGGTTCGTCGTGCCGATGTAGGTGCGCATCATCCGCTCTAAGATCGATTGTTGCTCTTTTGTCGGATGAAGTTTGATGTTCACCGTCAATGTCTGCGACACGGTGTCACCTCCTTGTCTTTTGTTCCTCGACATAACGCTTGATGGTCTCGCTGGAAACATTTCCGGCCGTCGAGACGAAGAAGGATCTCGTCCAAAGGCTTGTGAGATGTGTGAGATGGGGAAATTCCTCTCGTAGTCGCTTCGACGAGACGCCTTTGATGCGCGCCATGATGTCAGACGGGCTGAGGGATGGCAACGCCGACAAGAATAGATGTGTGTGGTCCCGATCACACGCGATGGAGATGAGTCGAATGTCGAGCTCTTCGCAGACATCACGGACGATCTCTTTGAATCGTTGCTCGAACGTATCGTCATCAAATAGTTTTCGGCGATACCTCGGGCAGAACACGAAATGATAATGGATCATCGATACGGTGGTTTTGGTTCTTCTGTAGTTGTTCATACGTCCATTGTATCATTAGATTTATTAGAGTGATACATTTTATCGGGATAAGATGCTGCTTGTTGATTTCTGAAGTTCCGACTAACGGGACTCCGAAATCAAGCTCACGTTCATCCCACCACTAAAGGAGTGGGCTTTCTCGTTCGCAAATTCTGTAATAAAAATTTCTCGAACAGGGAGGGGTGGCCGGACGCGGTCAGCCCTTTCTTTTTCGTTTGATCAGAACGTACAATGAGGAAAAGGAGGAATGTTTATGAGACGAGATCAACTGTTGGAACGAATGGAACGAATCGGGCGTTTGGTCGCGAAACAAGAAGGGGCGCTGATGCTGCTCGCCCTCGGTTCGATTGGCCTCGAGACCGAGCGGCTCGACGACTACTCCGACCTCGATTTCTTTTTGATCGTCGAGGACGGACGAAAAACCCGCTTCATCGACAACTTGGACTGGCTCGAGGTTGAACCGATCGCTTACCAATTCCAAAACACGAAAGACGGCCACAAGATCATGTACGCGGACGGTATTTACGGGGAGTTCGCCGTGTTCGAACTGTTCGAGATGCCACACATTGCCTACACTCCGGGACGGATCGTCTGGAAGCGGGAGGAAGCGCTCGAATCGTTCGCGACGCCTAAGCTCGTCACGGACGTCCGAGACGCAGCGTATTGCTACGAAGAGGCGCTGACGAACCTGTACGTCGGTCTGCTCCGTGAACGACGCGGAGAGAAGCTCGCCGGCTTCGAACTCATCCAAGTCGCGGCCGTCAACAACGTGTTGAAAGCACATGGAGAGACGGGCGACCCGTTCAATCCGACGCGCCGGGTCGAGATACGGCACCCGGAGCTCGTCGCCGGGCTCAGCGAATGGCTTCCAGGTTACGGCAAGTCGGTCGAAGCGGCCGCGGCGATGCTGAGCTATATCGAAGCGCGTCACCCGGTCAACGCGACGCTGAAGCGAGAAATCGCACGCTTGCTCGAAGCGTGATTTGCGGGAATGGAGTATGCTACAGTAAAACAAGAGGTGATAAATATGGTGACACTATATGGCTATCCGCCATGCAGTACGTGTAAGAAGGCAGAGAAATGGTTGAAGGAGAACGACGTCGCGTATACATACGTTCATATCGTCGAGGCGACACCGTCAAAAGATGAACTCGCGTCGATCTGGCAACAGTCAGGGCTGCCGCTCAAAAAGTTTTTCAATACGAGCGGGCAAGTGTACCGCAACGAAGGCATTAAAGATAAGCTCCCGAATTTGTCAGAAGACGAACAAATCGAGCTTTTAGTCAGCAATGGTATGCTTTTAAAGCGTCCAATCGTCACGGACGGTCAAAAATCGACGGTCGGTTTTTCAGAAAAGTCATTTACAGACGTTTGGGGCTAAGTGCTATAATACACATGTGAGTCTAATTTATTTGAGGGGGAAGTCATGATGAGCAAAGTACCTGCAAATCTACGTTATTCAAAAGAACACGAATGGGTTGAAGTGAACGGAAGCGTTGCCCGCATCGGGATCACGGATTTCGCACAAAGCGAACTAGGGGACATCGTGTTTGTGGAACTTCCTGAAGTCGGCGGCACGATTTTGCTCGACGAGCCGTTCGGTTCGGTCGAATCGGTCAAGACGGTGTCTGAATTGTACGCACCGATCTCTGGGAAAATCACGGCGGTGAATGAATCACTCGCGGACTCGCCGGAACTTGTCAACGAAGCACCGTTCGAAGGCGCATGGATGATCGAAGTCGAGTTGAACGATTCAACGGACGTCGACAAACTCATGTCGGCAGAAGAATATGAAACGATGATTCAAGGCTAACAAAAATCCCGGTTTCTCTCTATGAGAAGCCGGGATTTTTTGATTTAGTCGAAGTCGAGGCGGTAATGTTCAGGCTGGATGAGTGATGTCCGGTTGAACAGCCGATAGAAGACAATCCCGAGCGTCACCGGAATGAGGCCGAACAAGACGATGACGAGCATGACGTTCCAGAGCGCGAATCCGCCTGGCATCAAGTGCAGGGCGTTGACAGGTCCAATCAGTCCAGAGACACCGAATCCGGCACTGATCGGTGTTCCTTCGATACGAAGGATACCGGCGAGCGCCCCGAGAATGGCCGCGTTCGCGAGCACAGGGAGCATCATGATCGGACGACGGACGAAGTTCGCCATTTGAATTTTCGGTGAGCCGAGGAAGTGAGCGAGCGACGTCCCGGTCGCGTTCATCTGCCACCCGGCGATAGCGAGACCAAAACCGGCTGCGACGACGCCGAGGTTAGCGGCCCCGGCGGCAACACCGGACAGACTGATCGCCGTCGCGATCCCGACCGTCGAGATCGGGGAGACGATGATGAGCGAGAACGCCATCGCGATCAACATGCCCATCACGATCGGTTGGAGTTCAGTCATCGTCATGATGACTGTGCCGATGTACGTCGTGATCTGTGAGATGTACGTGAGTAAGAACATGCCGATTCCGCCGGCGATGACGATGACCGTCATTGGTAAGACCAGGACGGTGTACGTCTTTAAGCGTGGCGATAGCTGCATGACCATATATGTCGCGAGGGCGGCGGTCACACCGGCCGTGATGACATCGCCGATTCCGGCCATGAGGAACGCGCCTTCCTCGATACGGATAGCGCCGCTCCCGACCTGGGTCGCGATACCGATCGTCCCGGCCTCGAGTGCCGAGCGTCCGAATTGCATCGCGACGGTGACACCGATGATGACCGGGAGTAGGCGCATCGCGATCGTCGTCGCGTCTAAGATGAACTGCAAAGACGGAAAATACGGTAAGATGGCTTTCGTTAATTCACCGAGCAATGCGCTCGGGATGAGGGCGATTAAAATAGCGAGACTGAGTCCGTTCAATACGTTCATCAAAAATTGTTTGCCTGTCAGTTTCGTTTGTTCCGTCATAAGTCGATTCACCTGTCCTTTTCTACGTATACGCTGTTATGTACGAAAGCGTTAAAGTTAATGACCATACTATGCCTCTTTTCGTGAAGCGTCAACAGGAAATGTTGAACGATTCAGAAAATTCGTGGGGTGAGCACAACTTTTGAACAGATCGGCTCACATTCATATACTTATAAAAGAGGTGAGAACAATGATTACAGACGGATTGTTATATATATACGCCCCGATGTGTGGAACATGCGCTGTGGCCGAGCGGATGCTCGCCGTCGTCGAAGCGGTCGACCCGACACTCGCGATTGACAAGCAGGACGCCAACTTTATCCCGCAAGAGTTAGAAGCGTATCAAGTCATGAGCGTCCCGGCGCTGTTAAAGCTTAAAGACGGCCAAGTCGAAGACCGATTATATGCGTTCCAAAACGTGCAGCACGTCCTATCTTTCGTTAAATGAGATAGGATGATTAGAATAATCAGAAAATTTTAAATAATCAGTTGACACAGAAAGTTCACGAATGGTATATTCATTACAACATCTTACTTGAACACAATATAGGACGAGATTCTCCAGCCATCAAGACGTTTTAGAACAGCCGGTGCATCACTTTACGCGACTTTTAGGTGGACCTTCCCTTCGATTGTCCCCCAAAAAAATCAAGCGCAGGGACACCTACCGCGTAACCGCATGGTACGTTCTAAGGCCGAGTGATGGATGGCTTGAATCCCCCATATAAGGATGAACACTCTGATCGGGCAAAAGAGTTTCATCTATGGGTTGTCCTTCCGTGACTCAAGGTGCTACGTTCTGTGTCATCCTCGGATGGCACCTTTTTTTGATTTTTCGCACAAAATAGTTTGACATGAAAATAATGTGTCGCTATTATAAAGCTAATCGAATAAACAACACTCTTATCAAGAGAGGCTGAGGGACTGGCCCTATGACGCCCAGCAACCGCGGAGCAATCCGAAATGGTGCTAATTCCAGCAAGGTGAGAACCTTGGAAGATGAGAGCAATCGTTGTCCGTACCGATAAAGTACGCACGTTTGCTCAAACGTGTGTACTTTTTTTGTTGTCAGGAGGGAAAGGTATTGATTCAATTACGTAATGTGGCCAAATGGTTCGACACGAAGAACGGTCGAGTCCAGGCGGTCGATGATGTGTCGCTCACAATCGAGAGCGGCGAAATTTTTGGAATAATCGGATATTCAGGGGCGGGGAAGTCGACGCTCATCCGTCTGCTCAACCGACTCGAGTCACCGTCAAGCGGTGAGATCGTCGTCGCAGGGAGCGAGCTGACGAAGCTCACTCCGAAAGAACTGCGCGGGGTGCGCAAAAACGTCTCGATGGTATTCCAACACTTCAACTTGTTATGGTCGCGCACTGTCGCTGAGAACATCAGCTTCCCGCTCGAACTGATCGGGGTACCGGCCAGTGAACGTAAACGCCGCGTCCAAGAGCTCGTCGATCTCGTCGGTCTCGCCGGACGTGAAGACAGCTATCCGTCGCAACTATCGGGCGGTCAAAAGCAGCGAGTCGGGATTGCCCGCGCGCTCGCTACAAATCCAGACGTGCTCCTCTGCGATGAAGCGACGAGCGCACTCGACCCGAAGACGACCGATTCGATTCTCGAGCTGCTCGTCAGCATCAATAAGAAGCTCGGACTGACGATCGTCCTCATCACCCATGAGATGCACGTCATCCAAAAAATCTGTCATCGCGTCGCCGTCATGGAGGCAGGGAAAGTCGTCGAGACCGGCCAAGTCGCGGACGTGTTCCAACATCCGGAACAGCCGATCACGAAAGAGTTCGTCAAACAGATCGGTGCCGTCGACGACATGTCGCTCACGTTCGAGCATTTGAAAGCACGTTATCCGAGTGGCCAAATCGTCAAACTTAAGTTCTTGAACGAGACGGCCGAACAGCCGATTTTATCGGAAGTGTTGAAACAGCACGACATCGGCTTCAACATCATCGGCGGTAACGTGACGCAGTCCCAAGTCGGCGCGCTCGGAACGCTATTCATCCAATTGATCGGAGAGCCGGCTGAAGTCGAGCGGGCCATCGCCTCAATCCGATCGCAGGCAGTGGAAGTGGAGGTAGAAAGCGATGTTTCCTAATGTAGATTGGCAAGTCATGCTCGAACAGACGTGGGAGACGCTCTATATGACGCTCGTCGCAGGAGCCGCGACATTCGTCATCGGTCTCGCCCTCGGCATGCTCTTATATGTCACGAACGAACCGCTCATGATGAAGAATCGTCCGATTTACACGATCATCAGCGCGGTCGTCAACGTGTTCCGCTCGATCCCGTTCATTATTTTAATCATCTTGCTCATTCCGTTCACGCTCCTTCTCGTCGGAACGATGCTCGGCTCGACGGCGGCGCTCCCGGCGCTCATCATCGGTGCGGCCCCGTTTTATGCACGTATGGTCGAGCTCGCACTCCGCGAAGTCGATCGCGGTGTCATCGAGGCGGCCGAGTCGATGGGCGCGACGAAATGGCAGATCGTCTATAAAGTGTTGTTCCCGGAGGCACTCCCGGCCATCGTGTCAGGCATCACGGTGACGATCGTCGCCATCGTCGGTTACACGGCCATGGCCGGAGTCGTCGGGGGTGGTGGTCTCGGGAACTTGGCGTTCCTCGAAGGGTTCCAGCGTTCACAAAGCGACGTCACGTTCGTCGCGACCGTATTGATCTTAGTCATCGTCTTCGTCGTTCAGTTCATCGGCGATCGACTCGTCTCAAAAATCGATAAGCGATCAGCTTAATCAAATACAACCATATGGAGGGTTTTATAATGAAATCATGGAAAACAGTACTCGGATTGACAGCAGCATCAGCACTCACAATTCTCGCGGCATGTGGCGGAGGGGACTCAGAATCAGGCTCGGGCGACGATAAAACGCTCATCATCGGCGCGTCGAACGTACCACACGCCGAGATTTTAGAGCACGTCCAAGACGAATATGAAGAAAAAGGCTACACGCTTGAAATCAAGAAGTTCCAAGACTACGTGCTCCCGAACAAGACGCTCGCAGCTGGCGAACTCGACGCGAACTACTTCCAACACGAGCCGTACCTCGAGTCACAAATGGCTGAGAACAAAGACTATAAATTCGCTTCAGCCGGCGGCGTCCACATCGAGCCGATCGGTGTCTACTCACAAGACTACAAATCACTCGATGAGCTTCCAGACGGCGCTGAAATCATCATGAGCTCGTCGGTCGCTGACCACGGACGAATCTTGACGATGCTTCAAACAGAAGGCTTGCTCACGCTCGCTGACGGCAAGACGACAGACGCGACAGTCGCTGACATCGTCGACAACCCGAAAAACTTGGAGTTCAAGACGGACGTCGAAGCGGCACTTCTCCCACAAGCGTTCAACAACGGTGAAGGCGATGCCGTCCTCATCAACACGAACTACGCGATCGATGCCGGACTCAACCCGCTCGAAGACGCAATCGCTCTTGAAGGCGAAGATTCACCGTACGTCAACTTGATCGTCACGCGTGAAGGCGACGAAGACGATGAGCGCGTCAAGGCACTCCTTGAAGTATTGACATCAGAAGAGACACAACAGTGGATCTTGGATGAGTACAAAGGTGCGGTCGTACCGGTTAAATAATGATTGATTTTAGGCTTGGGACATCCCGGGCCTTTTTTGTTTGCAGTGGTTTTGCTTCAATA